>NZ_BAAGXY010000011.1:0-5160 GCF_054779595.1 Angustibacter peucedani | reverse complement strand
CCCGGGGGCCGGGCGGCGGGTGGTGACCAGCGGCGTGGTCGGGCGCGCGGGCTCGGCCGCGAGCGCGCGCGAGCGGGCCTCGGCCTGCTCGACGAGCTGCTCGCGCAGCCGGACGACGAAGGCCGGGTCGGGGTTCACCGCCGGGCGCGGGATGGCGCCGGCCAGCCGGCCCAGCTCGCGCAGCTGCTCGGGTGCGCCCTCGACGTCCTCCCCGTCGAGCAGGCGCGCGAGCAGGTCGGCGTCACGTCGCGCGGTCAGCGCCACGTCCCCCACCTCCCGTACCTGTCCTGCCCCCGGTGCGCGCCGTCGTCGCGTCTCGTCCTGCTCAACGACGGCACCGGTCGCGGGTTACGGGTGGGACGCGGGTTCACGGCCGCTCACCGCCGAGCTCGCGGTGCAGCGACCGGACGGCGCGCAGCTGCAGCTGCTTGACCGCCCCCGCGGTGCGCCCCATGGCCTCGGCGGTCTCGGCCAGCGACAGGCCCTGGAGGAACCGCAGCGCCAGGCACTCCTGCTGGTCGGGCTTGAGCCGGCGCATGGCCTCGACGAGCCGCTCGTCGCGCAGCCGCTCGAGCACCGAGTGCTCGGGCGACGGCTCGCGCTCGTCGCAGTCGAGCAGCTCGCCGGTGGTGACCTCGAGCTTGTACCGCGAGCTCTTGACGTGGTCGACGACGATGTTGCGCGCGATGGTGACGAACCACGCGGCGATGTCGCGGCCGGTCCAGGTGAAGGAGTCGAGCCGGCGCAGCGCGCGCAGGAAGGTCTCGGAGGTGAGGTCCTCGGCCACGTGGTGCGAGCCCACGCGGTAGTAGACGTAGCGGTAGACGACGTCCACGTAGCGCTCGTAGATCAGCGCGAAGGCCTCGCTGTCGCCGTCCTGGGCCAGCGTGACCAGCGCCCGCACGCGCTCCAGATCGGCGTCGTCGGCCGGCTCGGGGTCGCGCCGGCCGCCCGTCGTCCCGCCGGACGTCGGGGCGTCCGCGATCGCCCACCACACCCCGCCGGCCAGGGCCGGCTGCGGCTCGCCCCACGCCTCGACCAGCCGGCGCAGCGCGCGCAGCCCCGCCACCCCGGCGGCGTCGGCGGGGCGGTACGGCGGCAGCTGGTGGGTCGTGCGGTCCCTCCGGGCTGTGGGCTGGGTTCCGGTGGTGGGTTGGTGGGTGGGCTGGTGGGTGGCTCAGTGGTGGCGGCGGCGCAGAGCGGCACCCGCGGCGACGCCGCCGGCCGCGGCGCCCACGCCGGCGATGGCGGGGACGCCGACCTTGGCGGCCTTGCGGCCGGTGCGGTAGTCGCGGACCCGCCAGCCGCGCGCCTTGGCGTGCGCGCGCAGCCGGGCGTCCGGGTTGATCGCGCAGGGGCGACCGATGAGCTCGAGCAGCGGGATGTCGTTGGCCGAGTCAGAGTAGGCCGAGCAGCGCTCGAGATCGAGCCCTTCGTGCTCGGCGAGGGCGGCGACGGCGTCGGCCTTGGCCGCGCCGTGCAGCGGCTCGCCGACCAGGCGACCGGTGTAGACGCCGTCGACGCTCTCGGCCACGGTGCCGAGCGCCCCGGACAGGCCGAGCCGGCGGGCGATGGTG
Organism: Angustibacter peucedani; assembly: GCF_054779595.1. Lineage (NCBI taxonomy): Bacteria > Bacillati > Actinomycetota > Actinomycetes > Kineosporiales > Kineosporiaceae > Angustibacter > Angustibacter peucedani. The sequence continues at coordinate 3,583 of NZ_BAAGXY010000011.1, read as the reverse complement.
TCGGCCATCTCGATCGGCGTCGCGGTGACCAGCCAGACGCGCTGCCCGGCGTCCAGGTGCAGCTGGGCCAGGGCGTGCGTGCCGGGCCACACCTTGTCGGCCATGACCTCGTCGTAGACGTGCTCGCCGATGGCCGTGATCTCGGCGACCGAGTGGCCCTCGACGAACGACAGCGCGCGCTCGCGGATCAGCAGGACGTGCTCCATCTTCTCGCCGACGGCCTTGAAGCGGGCCTGCATCCAGGCCATCCGGGCCAGGTCGGCGAGGGTGAAGAAGTCCCGGCGGTACAGCTCGCGCGCGAAGTAGAAGATGCTCGCGCCGCGCAGGATCGTGTTGTCGACGTCGAAGAACGCGGCGGCGGTGGGGTCCGGCGGCACGGTGAGCTCGCCGGTCAGCTCACCGAGCCCGTGACCAGCGGGTGCGCGCAGCGGCACCAGCGGCGGTTCGACGTCCACCTACCGGAGAGTAACAACCCGGGACGAACCGCACACCTCTTTCGTGATCTCCGCCACGTCACGTCTCGGCAGGTCTGAGGTACCTCAGAGGCGTCTGAGGTGGGGGACCACGCCGGCCGGAGCCGCAGATAGGGATCACGCCCGATGTGACGGGGTACCTCAGGGGCGCAGATTCAGGGACGTCGGAACCGCAGTCCACGACCTGAGGAGCAACCGTGTTCCAGCCCTTCTCCAGCCAGTCCGTCTCCGCCGAGGTCAGCTACCACCGCGACCAGATCCGCGCCGACTTCGGCCACCGTCAGCGGCCGTACCGCCGCGGGGGGGCCGGCGGCGGTGCCGTGGCGCCCACCCAGCGGCCCCTGCCGCCCACCAGCCGGGCCCGCGTGCGTCCCGCCTGACCGGGGCGACGAACGTGTTCGCCCTTGTCAGCGGCACCCACGATGATGTGGACGTGCCCGCGGACCCCGCCCACCCGACGGCCCCGTTGGTCGGTCGAGCCGAGGAGCTCGACCGCCTGGCGGGGCTCGTCGGCGTCCACGACCCGGCGCCGGCCGGTGCATCGGTGCTGGTCTCCGGCGACGCCGGGGTGGGCAAGACCCGCCTGCTGAGCGAGCTGCGCGACGCCGCGCTCGCCGCGGGCTGGCAGGTGCTCGCGGGCCACTGCCTCGACTTCGGCGACAGCACGCTGCCCTACCTGCCGTTCAGCGAGATCTTCGGCCGGCTGGCCACCGAGCGCCCGGCCGAGGCGCAGCGCGTGGTCGAGGCGCACCCCGCGATCGCCCGGCTGATGCCCGGACGTCGGCTGCTGGCCGACGGCGAGCACGCGCCGTCCGCCCTGGTGCCCGGCGTCGAGCGGGCCGACCGCACCGACCGCTCCGACCTGTTCGAGGCCGTGCACGCGGCGCTGGCAGAGCTGGCGGCGGGCTCGCCGGTGCTCGTGGTCGTCGAGGACGTGCACTGGGCCGACCAGTCGACGCGCGAGATGCTCGGGTTCCTGTTCGCCCGCCAGCGCGAGGTGCCGGTGGCGCTCGTCGCGACCTACCGCACCGACGACCTGCACCGGCGCCACCCGCTGCGCCCGGCCGCCGTCCAGTGGTCGCGGCTGCCGACGGTCGCGCGGCTGGCGCTCGACCCGCTGCCCGACGCCGCGGTCCGCGAGCTGGTGCGCGCCCTGCACCCCGCGCCGCTGACCGAGGCCGAGGTGCACGGCATCGTGCGCCGGGCCGAGGGCAACGCGTTCTTCACCGAGGAGCTCGTGGCCGGCGTCGAGCGCGGCGGCGGCCCGCTGACGTGGGACCTCGCCGAGCTGCTGCTCGTGCGCCTCGACCAGCTGGGTGACGACGCCCGGGCCGTCGTCCGGGCCGCCGCGGTGGCCGGACGGCGGGTGTCGCACGCGCTGCTGGTGCGCGTCGCCGGGCTCGACCTGCCCCGGCTGGACTCTGCGCTGCGCGCGGCGGTCGACGCCAACGTCCTGGTGCCCGCGCGCGGCGACGGCTACGCGTTCCGGCACGCGCTGCTGGCCGAGGCGGTCTACGACGACCTGCTGCCGGGCGAGCGGGTCGGCCTGCACGCCGCCTACGCCGAGGCGCTCGCCTCCCGCGAGGTCGAGGGCACCGCCGCCGAGCTCGCCCGGCACGCGCGCGCCGCCCACGACCTGCCCACGGCGGTGCGGGCCAGCATCCAGGCCGGCGACGAGGCCATGAGCGTGGGTGGTCCGGACGAGGCCACGCTGCACCTCGAGACCGCGCTCGAGCTGCTCGGCGACGCGTCCCGCGAGGACTCCCCGGCACCCGAAGTCGACCGCGTGCTGCTCACGCTTCGGGCAGCCCAGGCCGCCATGGCGGCCGGGCGCAGCCACCGCGCGCTCGCGCTCGTGCAGGAGCAGCTGGCCGCCCTGCCCGACGACGTCGCGCCCGAGCGGCGGGCCACGGTGCTGGTCGAGCTGGCCGGCGTCGCACTCGTGAGCGACACCACGGTCGACGCCCTCGCCCTCACCACCGAGGCCCTCCACCTGGTGCCCGAGGACCCGCCGAACCCGTTGCGCGCCAAGGCGATCAGCATGCACGCCCGCGCCAACCTCGACCACTACCGGCGCGACGAGTCGGCGCGCTGGGCGCAGGAGGCCGCGACGCTCGCGCGCGACCTCGACCTGCCGTCGGTGCTCGTCGAGGCCATGACGACGCTGGCCTACCTCGACCGCCGGGCGGGCGACCTCGCGTCGTCGCGCACCGCCCTCGAGCAGAGCGAGCGCAAGGCCCGCGCCAACGGCGACGTCGCGGCCCAGCTGCGCAGCCTTTACGGGCTCGGCTCGCTGGAGTTCGAGAACGGCGAGCTGGCCGCGGCGCGCGAGGCGTTCGGGCGGGCCGTCGAGCTCGGCGCCGAGCGGGGCCGGCCGTGGGCGCCGTACGCCATCGAGTCGCGCTGGCTCGCCGCGTCGGTGGCGTTCGTTGCGGGCGACTTCGACGACGTCCTGCGGCTGAGCGACGTCGCGGGCTCGCGGCCGCCCGGGGTGGCCGAGGCCCTGATGGCCGCGTCCCGGCTCGCGGTGCAGGCCGCGCGCGGCGACGCGGCCGGGCTCGAGGTGCTGCCGCACCTGCGCCCGTGGTGGGCCAAGGAGGGCGTGGTGGCGATCGCGTCGGCACCGGCCATCGACCTGCTGGGCGACGCCGGCGACCTCGAGGGTGCCGTGGCGGTGCACGACGACGCCGTGCGCAGCGTGCTCGCCCTGTGGCAGCGACCGACCTTGCACGCCCAGGTGCGCCTGGCCGCGCTGCTGCTGGGCCAGCTGGGCACCGAGGCCGCCCGCGAGAGCAGCGCCTCGGCCCGGGCCGACCTGGCGCGCCGGGGCGGCGAGCTGGTCGAGACCGCGGCGCGCGCGGCCTCGTGGTCGCACGAGCCCGGCGGGCGCCCGGGGCCCGAGGGCGCGGCCTGGGTCGCCCGGGTGGCGGCCGAGGACGCGCGGCTGCGCTGGCTCACCGGCGTCGACCAGCCGGACGACGTCGAGCTGGTCGGCCGCTGGCAGCAGGCCGTCGCGGCGTTCGAGGGCTTCGGGCACGTGCACGAGACGGCCCGCAGCCAGGCCCGGCTCGCGGCGGTGCTGCGGGCCACCGGGCGGGCCGACGACGCCG
>NZ_BAAGXY010000010.1:0-60163 GCF_054779595.1 Angustibacter peucedani | reverse complement strand
GCAGCCGGTCGACCCGGTCGCCGCCGGCTGCCAGCACCTCCGCCGGCTCCTGCGTCGCGGCCCGGACGTCGTCGCGCACCCGCCGCAGGTCGGCGTGCAGCGGCGCGGCGGCGCGGAGCGCGAGCGCGTCGGCGAGGTACCAGAGCAGCTCGTGCAGCCCGCGGGCCGTGCCGAACGCGGCGTGCTGCTGCCGCGCAAGCTCCGGCGACTCGCGCCAGGTGCGCCCGCCGAAGGTCACCTGCACGACGTGCTGCCCGGCGCCGAAGCAGTCGAAGACGGTGCAGCCCACGTAGCCCCGGGGCCGCAGCGTGTCGTGCACCGAGCACCGGAAGTCCTCGGCCAGGTGGGGGCACGGCACGCCCGCGGGCTTGTCGACCGGGAAGTCGGCCGACCGCGCGAACGCCGGCGCCACGCAGCACAGCCCGGCGCAGCGCGCGCAGTCCGCGCGCAGCGCCAGCCGGTCGTCGTCCGTCACGCCGCCAGCCAACCACCTGCGGGCGGCGGGCCGAGAAACCGGTCGCGGCCGACGGCGCGCGGCCCGTAGCGTCCGGCGACCATGGAGCCTCTCGACATCCCCCGCCACTTCTCGATCCGCGAGCGCAGCCACCGCGTGCTCAACCCGGTCGACGAGACCAAGCTCGCGACGCTGGGCCGCGCCCTGCCGCTCGAGGGCGGCACCACGGTGCTCGACCTCGCGTGCGGCAAGGGCGAGCTGCTCTGCACCTGGGCGCGCGACCACGGCAAGACCGGCACCGGGGTCGACGCGAGCCCGGACTTCCTGGCTGCGGCGCACGCGCGCGCGGCCGAGCTGGACGTCGAGGGCAGCGTGCGGTTCGTGCACGCCGACGCGTCTGGGTACGTCGCCGACGAGCCGGTCGACCTGGTGAGCTGCCTCGGCGCGACCTGGATCGGCGGGGGCGTGGTCGGCACGCTCGAGTTGATGCGGCGCAGCCTGCGGGCAGGGGGCACGCTGCTGGTGGGCGAGCCGTTCTGGAACGAGGAGCCGCCGAGCCAGGAGGCGGTCGAGGGCAGCCACGTCGCGCGGCGCGAGGACTCGTGCTGCTGCCCGAGCTGGTCGCGACGCTCGGGGCCCAGGGCTACGACCTGGTCGAGATGGTGCTGGCCGACGGCGACAGCTGGGACCGCTACGAAGCGGCGCACTGGATGAACCTGCGCCGGTTCCTCGACGAGCACCCGGACGACGAGCTGGCCGACCAGCTGCGGGCCGAGCTGCGCGACGGGCCGCTGGCGTACGTGACCTACCGCCGCCGGTACCTCGGCTGGGGGGCTTTCGCCCTGCGTCCGCGCTGACTCGCGCGCCCGGGCGGCGGCTTGGTTGACTTTCGCAACTATCTTGATATAGTTGCGTTAGTCAACCAGTGAAGGACGCTCGCCATGACCACCACCGCCTCGCGCGCCGAGCCCGCCGTCGACCGGCTCGAGGTCGACGGCACCTCCTCGGCCGTCGCGTCGTTCGCCGCCGTCGCGGCCGACGTCATGTGCCTGAAGCGCGACCTCGCCCGGCACCTGCCCGCCGGCGTGCACCTCGCCGCCGTCACGGTGCTGTCGGCGCTCGACCGCAGCGGGCCCGAGCGGATGAGCGACGTCGCCGAGCGGTTGCGCGTCGACCTGTCGGCCGTGAGCCGGCACGTGCGGTCGCTCGAGGACCGCGGGCTGCTCGAGCGTCGTCCGGACCCCGCCGACGGCCGCTCGCACCTGCTGGTCGTCACCGCCGAGGGCCGCGAGCGGCTGGCCCGGATCCGGGACGCCGCCGAGCAGCGCCTCGACGCCGCCCTGCGCCGCTGGTCGGACGACGACGTCCGGCAGCTGCGCTCCCTGCTCGACCGGTTGCACACCGACCTGCGGCGAGCCGACCACCACACCTGACCCACCACCGACCTGCCCTGAACCCCTGAGTCCCACCACCCACCGAACGAGAGCTGGATCACCCATGTCCCAGTCCACCGTCCAGGACGTCGAGACCGCGCCGCCCGCCGGCGAGGCCACGTCCATGACCCACCGCGAGGTGCTCGAGGCGCTGTCGGGCCTGCTGCTCGGCATGCTCGTCGCGATCTTGTCGAGCACCGTCGTGTCGACGTCGCTGCCGAAGATCGTGAGCGACCTCGGCGGCACGCAGTCCGCCTACACCTGGGTCGTCACCTCGACCCTGCTGGCCACCACGGTCAGCACGCCGCTGTGGGGCAAGTTCGCTGACCTGTTCAACCGCAAGCTGCTGCTGCAGCTGTCGTTGGTGGTCTTCGTGCTCGGCTCGGCGCTGGCGGGCCTCAGCCAGTCGTCCGGCATGCTGATCGGCTTCCGGGTCGTGCAGGGCCTCGGCGCCGGCGGCCTGACCGCCCTGGCCACCGTCGTGATGGCCGACATCATCAGCCCCCGCGAGCGTGGCCGGTACATGGGCTACCTGGGCGCGGTCATGGCGGTCGGCACCGTCGGCGGCCCGTTGCTCGGCGGCGTCATCACCGACTCCATCGGCTGGCGCTGGAACTTCTACGTCGGCGTCCCGGTCGCCGTCGTCGCGATCGCGGTGCTGCAGAAGACGTTGCACCTGCCGGCGCGCCCGCGGCGGGCCGTCAGCGTCGACTACCTCGGCGCCGCGCTGATCACCGGCGCGGTCTCGCTGCTGCTCATCTGGGTGACGCTCGGCGGCGAGCAGTTCGCCTGGGGCTCCTGGCAGACGGCCGCGATGGTCGGTGGCTCGGGCGTGCTCGCCGCGCTGCTGGTCGTCGTCGAGCGCCGCGCCGCCGAGCCGATCCTGCCGCTGTCGCTGTTCGGCGACCGCACCGTGGTGCTCGCCGTGGTGGCCAGCGTCTCGGTCGGCGTGGCGATGTTCGGCACGACCGTGTTCCTCAGCCAGTACATGCAGCTCGCCCGCGGCAAGACCCCCACCGAGTCGGGCCTGCTGACGCTGCCGATGATCGTCGGCCTGCTGCTCGCCTCGACCGTCGTCGGCCGCATCATCACCCGCACCGGCGTGTGGAAGCGCTGGCTGGTGGTCGGCGGCGTGCTGCTGGTCGTCGGCCTGGCCGCCATGGGCACCGTCCGCTACGACACCGGCTGGCTGCGCCTCGGCGCCTCGATGCTGGTGGTCGGCATGGGCGTCGGCATGGTGATGCAGAACCTCGTGCTCGTCGTCCAGAACGTCCTGCCGGCCCGCGAGATGGGCGTCGGCAGCGCGGCGATCGCGTTCTTCCGCAGCCTCGGCGGCGCCGTCGGCGTCTCGGCCATGGGCGCCCTGCTGGCCCACCGCGTCGCGACCCTGGTGACCGAGGGCCTGACCCGGCTGCACGTCGCGACCGGCGGTGGCGGCGAGCGCACGATCCCCGACCTGTCGACGCTGCCCGCGCCGGTGCGCACGGTGATCGAGGCCGCCTACGGCGAGTCCGTGGGTGACGTGTTCCTCGCCGCGGTGCCGCTCGCCGTGGTCGCGCTGGTCGCCATCGCCTTCCTGCCGAACCGTCCGCTGGGCACGCGCACCGCGACCCAGCAGCTGGCCGACGAGGCCGAGGCGGCGGCCGGGCTGCCCGCGCCGGCCGCCGTCGCGACGGCCGAGCCCCGGCGGTGAACGCCACCGGTGCGGCCGTCGCTACGCTGCGCGGCATGAGCGGCGCGGTAGACCCCGACGACCTGCGCCGGATCGAGACCGAGCTCGGCACGCTGCTGCGCCGCACCCGCGGCTACGTCCAGGAGGCGGCGCAGCACGTGCACCCGGAGCTGGGGTCGGCGGCGTACGCGATGCTCTCGCGCGTCGTCGAGGGCGGCCCGGCGCGGGCCAGCGAGCTGGTCGAGGCGTTCGGCATCGACAAGGCCGCCATCAGCCGGCAGACCGCGCAGCTCGAGGAGCTCGGGCTCGTCGTCCGGGCCCCCGACCCGGTCGACCGCCGGGCGCAGGTCATCTCGGCCACCGCCGAGGGGCGCCGACGGTGCCTCTCGGCCCGCCGCCGCAGCCAGAGCGCGCTGCGCGACGAGCTGGGTCGGTGGGAGCCGGACGACGTGCGAGACCTCGGGCTGCTGCTGGCCAAGCTCAACACGATCTCGTTGGGGCGCAAGGGCTAGCGGCGTCCAGCACCGTCGGTCTACCGTCGCCCTCGTGAGCTTCGAGGTCGCTGCCGGCGCGTACGGGCGGTTCATGGGTCGGTACTCCGAGCCGCTGGCCGACCAGTTCGTGGAGCTGGCCGGGGTGCAAGCCGGCCAACGGGTGCTGGACGTCGGCTGCGGGCCGGGCGCGCTGACCGCTCGCCTCGTCGGGCGGGTCGGGGCGCACCACGTGCAGGCGGTCGACCCGTCGCCGCCGTTCGTGGCGGCGGCCCGCGAGCGCTTCCCGGACGTCGACGTGCGCACCGCCACCGCCGAGGACCTGCCGTTCGACGACGGCTCGTTCGACGTGGTGCTCGCCCAGCTGGTCGTGCACTTCATGGCCGACCCGGTCGCCGGTCTGGCCGAGATGCGCCGCGTCGCGCGCGAGGGTGGCACGGTCGCCGCGTGCGTCTGGGACCACGCCTCCGGCGGCGGACCGCTCGGCACCTTCTGGCGCGCCGTGAACGAGCTCACGCCGGGCGGCCACGACGAGTCGGGACTGGCCGGGGCGCGGGAGGGCCACCTGGCCGAGCTGCTCGCGGCGGCCGGGCTCGCCGACGTCCGGTCCGACGTCCTGGTCGTCGAGGTGCCGTTCGCGTCGTTCGACGAGTGGTGGGGCCCCTACACCGAGGGGGTCGGCCCGGCGGGCGACCACGTGCGGGGGCTCGACGACGCCGGCCGGGAGGCGCTGCGCGCGCGGTGCGAGGAGCTGCTGCCGCCGGCGCCGTTCACCGTGCGCGCTGCGGCCTGGACGGCGCTGGGCCGGGCCTAGGCGCTCCCGGCCTCGCCGGTCTCGCCGACGTCGCCGACGTCGCCGGCCACCTCGACCAGCCGGACGTCGCCCTCCGACAGCGCGTAGCACAGGCCCACCACCGCGGTCGTGCCGCGCGCGACGGCGTCGGCCAGCACCGCCGAGCGGTCGACGAGCAGCCGGACCGTCTGGCGCACGTGCTCGGTCAGCACCGCGTCCGTGGAGTCGTCGCCGGCCCGCTGCGCCGCGAGCACGCTCGGCGTCACCCGCTCGACGATGTCGCGGATGAAGCCGGGCGGCAGCTCGCCGGTGCGCACCGACTCCACGCTCGCGAGCACCGCGCCGCACGAGTCGTGGCCCAGCACCACCACGAGCGGGATGTCGAGCACGCTGACGCCGAACTCGACCGAGCCGAGCACGCTGCTGTCGACCACGTGCCCCGCGGTGCGGACGACGAAGAGCCGGCCGAGCCCCTGGTCGAAGACGATCTCGGCCGACACCCGCGAGTCGCCGCAGCCGAAGACGAGGGCGAACGGGCGCTGGCCGCTCGCCACCTCGGCCCGGCGCGCGACGTCCTGGTCGAGGTTCGTCGACCGGCCCTGCGCGAAGCGCTCGTTGCCGTCGAGCAGCTCGCGGTAGGCCTCGGCGGGGGTCGGGCGGGGGGAGGGCGTCGGCTCGCTCACGCCCGCATCGTCGCAGGTGGCTGACGGCGCCGGTCGACCGACCACCCGACGACGGCGAACCACGCCGACAGCACGACGATCTGCCCGCGCTGGGTCCAGCCCAGCCAGGACGTCGCACCCGTGGCCTGCGCGACCAGGAAGGCCAGCCCGAGCGCGCCGGCCAGCGCGAGCGCCGCCAGGTGCAGCGCGGGCTCGGAGCGCGTGCGCCGCGTGGCGACGGCGAAGCACAGGGCGGCGGCCAGCCCGCACGTCGAGCCCAGGGTGCTGACGACGTCGTGGACGGCGTCCGAGAGCCCGCCGCCGCCCAGCAGGCCGCCGCACGAGGGGTCGGTGGACGCGGTGCAGCCCTCCGGCACCAGCACCGCCAGCACGGTCGTGACGGCGAAGACGCCGAGCAGCACCGTGGCGGCGCGCCAGGCCGGCGACGTCACGGCCGCGCGCCAGGCCAGCACGCACACCACGAGCAGCAGCGCCGCCGAGAGCGTGTCGCCGGTGCGGAACACCCAGTCCCAGGCCCGGCCGGGCGCGGCCAGGTCGCTGACGACCGTGACGGCGACCGGCGTGCGGTGCGGCAGCAGCCACTCGGCCAGGAAGTTGACGTTGAGCACGCCCGCCAGCGCGGCGAGGACGACGGCGGCGCGCCGGGCGCCTGCGGGGGTGCTCACCCGCCCATCGTCGGTCACTACCGTGGTCGCCGTGACGACGGGGCCGGCGGTCGAGCGCACGAGCCTGGTGCGACGCCGGGTGCCGACCCTGGTGGCGTGGGTGGTGCGCGCGGTCTCGCTGCTCTCGCTGGTGTCGCTGTTCACCCGCGAGCGGGCCGGCGAGCACCGGGTGGAGGACGCGCTGCTCGACGGCGCGACCGTGGCCGTCGTCATCGCCCTCGCCGCGGTGATGCTCGTCGTCGCCCGCGGCCTGGCCCGGCGCAAGCGGCGCGCGTGGCGGGTCGTGCTCGGCGTCGTCCTGGTCGCCGGCGTGCTCTACCTGCGGTCGCGCACCTGGGAGGCGGCGGCGCTGAACCTCGCCATGGCCGCGCTGCTGCTGTGGACCCGCGACGAGTTCACCGCGCAGTCCGAGCCCGACTCGCGCTGGCTCGCCGTCCGGGCCGGGCTGCTCACCGGCGGTGTGGCGCTCGGTGCGGGACTCGCGCTCAGCGCCCGCACCGCCCCGGACGCCGACAGCTGGGACGTCGTCCGGCAGACCGTGCGCGGGCTGTTCGGGTTCTTCCCCGACCTGCCCTACCGGCGGGCCGAGCTCGGCGACCTGACGAGCGTCGCGCTGACGGGGCTGGGCGCCGCGACGGTCGGCGTGGTGCTGCTCGTGCTGCTCGCGCCGCGCCGCAAGCCGGCCGAGCTCGCACCCGCCGACGAGGAGCGGCTGCGCGCGCTGCTGGCCCGGCACGGCGCCCGCGACTCGCTCGGCTACTTCGCCCTGCGGCGCGACAAGTCCGTGGTTTTCTCGGCGTCCGGCAAGGCGGCGGTCACCTACCGCGTCGTCGACGGCGTGACGCTGGCCTCGGGCGACCCGGTCGGGGACCCCGAGGCGTGGCCGGGCGCGATCCAGGCCTGGCTCGACGAGGCCGACCGCTACGCCTGGACGCCGGGCGTGCTGGGGGCGAGCCAGGAGGGCGCGACGGCCTACGTGCGCGCGGGCCTCGACGCGCTCGAGATCGGCGACGAGGCGGTGCTCGACCTGGCGTCGTTCTCGTTGCAGGGCAGGGCGATGCGCGGCGTGCGGCAAGCCGTGGCGCGCGTGGAGCGCAGCGGGTACGTGGCCTCGGTGTCGCGGCAGGGCGCGCTGGCCGTGGACGACGTCGCCGAGCTCGCGCACGCGGCTGACGCCATGCGCGGCGGCGAGGTCGAGCGCGGGTTCTCGATGGCGCTCGGCCGGCTGGGCGACCCGGCCGACCCCGACCTCGTGCTGGTGCGCGCCGTGGACGCCGAGGGCCGGCTCGTGGCGCTGCTGTCGTTGGTGCCGTGGGGTTCTGACGGCCTCTCGCTCGACCTGATGCGGCGCTCGCGCGACAGCGAGAACGGCACCACGGAGTTCCTCGTGGCGGCGCTCGCGGCCGAAGCGGCGCGGCTCGGCGTGCGCCGGGTGTCGCTGAACTTCGCGGTGTTCCGCAGCGTGCTCGAGCGAGGCGGGCAGGTGGGCGCCGGACCCGTGCTGCGGCTGTGGCGCTCGCTGCTGCTCAAGGCCTCGCGGTGGTGGCAGATCGAGTCGCTGTACCGCGCCAACGCCAAGTACGGCCCCGAGTGGGTGCCACGGCTCGTCTGCTTCGCCCGCGCTGCCGAGCTGCCCCGCGTGGCGGTCGCGGCCCTTCAGGCGGAGGCGTTCGTCGTCCGGCCCAGCCTGTCGCGCTGGCTCCGCCCCCGCCGCTGACCTCTACCGCTGCCGGCGTTGCGTCCGAAGGATCGGTCGCTGTCGCGACCAGATCTTCGGACGCAACGGGGTGGGCAGGGACCGTCAGGCGCCGGGGCGGGTGCCGATCGTCATGGCCAGCGGCTTGGTGGTGGTGGCGAAGAAGTCGTTGCCCTTGTCGTCGACCACCACGAAGGCGGGGAAGTCCTCGACCTGGATCTTCCAGACCGCCTCCATCCCGAGCTCGGGGTACTCGAGCACCTCGACGTGCTTGATGCAGTCCTGCGCGAGCCGGGCCGCGGGGCCGCCGATCGAGCCGAGGTAGAAGCCGCCGTGCGCGGCGCACGCGTCGGTGACCGCCTTGCTGCGGTTGCCCTTCGCGAGCATCACCAGCGAGCCGCCCGCGGCCTGGAACTGCTCGACGTAGGAGTCCATGCGGCCCGCGGTGGTCGGCCCGAACGAGCCGGACGCGTAGCCCTCGGGCGTCTTGGCCGGTCCGGCGTAGTAGACCGCGTGGTCGCGCAGGTACTGCGGCATGGGCTCGCCGGCGTCCAGGCGCTCCTTGATCTTGGCGTGCGCGATGTCGCGCGCGACGACGAGCGAGCCGGTGAGCGAGAGCCGCGTCGTCACCGGGTGCTTCGTCAGCTCGGCGAGCACCTCGGCCATCGGGCGGTCGAGGTCGACCCGGACGACGTCCTCGCCGGACGTCGACTCGACGCGCGCGCGCTGGGCCAGCTCGGCGTCGGCGAGGTGCTCGTCCGTGGTGTCGGGCAGGAACCGTGCCGGGTCGGTCTCGAGCTGCTCGAGGAAGACGCCGGCCGGGGTGATCTTGCCGAGGGCCTGGCGGTCGGCCGAGCACGACACCGCGATCGCGACGGGGCACGACGCGCCGTGCCGCGGCAGGCGCACCACGCGAACGTCGTGGCAGAAGTACTTGCCGCCGAACTGCGCGCCGATGCCGAACTCGCGGGTGAGCTCGAGCACCTCCTGCTCGAGCTCGAGGTCGCGGAAGCCGTGCGCCGCAAGGGACCCGGACGTCGGGAGTGCGTCGAGGTACTTGGCCGACGCGTACTTCGCCGTCTTCAGGGCGAACTCCGCTGACGTCCCGCCGACCACGATCGCCAGGTGGTACGGAGGGCAGGCCGCCGTGCCGAGCGCGCGCAGCTTCTCGTCGAGGAAGCGCCGCATGCCGGCGGGGTTCAGCACTGCCTTGGTCTCCTGGAACAGGAACGACTTGTTGGCCGAGCCGCCGCCCTTGGCCATGAACAGCAGCTTGTACGACGTCTCGTGCCCGGGCGCGGTGTCGGCGTACAGCTCGACCTGGGCCGGGAGGTTCGACCCGGTGTTCTTCTCGTCCCACATGGTCAGCGGCGCGAGCTGGCTGTACCGCAGGTTGAGGCGCGTGTACGCGTCGAAGACGCCCTGCGAGATCGCCCGCTCGTCCGTGCCGGCGGTGAGCACGTGCTGGCCGCGCTTGCCCATGACGATGGCGGTGCCGGTGTCCTGGCACATCGGCAGGATCCCGCCGGCCGCGATGTTCGCGTTCTTCAGCAGGTCGAGGGCGACGAACTTGTCGTTGTTGCTGGCCTCGGGGTCGTCGAGGATGCGGCGCAGCTGGGCCAGGTGCGCCGGGCGCAGGTAGTGCGCGATGTCGTGCATCGCGGTCTCGGTCAGCAGCCGCAGCGCCTCGGGCTCGACCTCGAGGAACCGCCGCCCGCCGGGACCCTCGACCTCGCGGACGCCCTCGCTCGTGACGAGCCGGTACTCGGTCGTGTCCTCGCCGGTCGGCAGCAGGTCCTCGTAGACGAACTCGGGCGCAGGCATGGGGTCCTCGGGGTCGAGAAGGGGGTGCTGGTCGTGCTCAGGCTACCCAGCGCGTCACCCGTTCACGTCACGCGCACTTGTGGTCGCAACCACTAGCCTGAGCAGCAGAAGGGGGTCCGGGGTGGTGGACCAGGACGTCGTCGGGCAGGGACTCGCGCTGGCACTGGGCGCCGCGCTGTACCTCGCTGTCGCGGCGTACGTCTTCAGCCACCGCCGCGCGGTCGGCGGGCGCGCGCTGACCCTGCTGCTCGTGGCCGCCGGCATCTGGACCATCTGCAACGCGGCCGAGGTCTCGTCGGTGGACCCGCAGACCCAGGAGCACTGGGGAGACCTGAAGTACGTCGGCATCGTCCTGCTGCCGCCCGCGCTGCTGTCGTTCGCGATCGAGTACACCGGACGGCGGCGCCGCATGGGGGCGCGCAACGTGGCCCTGCTCGCGGTCGAGCCGCTGCTGGTGCTCGGCCTGCTGGCGGGCCGGACGACGCACGACTGGGTGCGCAGCGTGCCGGACGACGCCCCGCCCGGCACGTACGCCGTGGCCGACACCGGGCCGGTGTTCTGGGTCCACCTGGTCTACAGCTACCTGATGATCGTCGTCGCCGTCGGCATGCTCGTGGCGGCGCTGATCACGGTGACCAGACGGCGGGCCGGCGCCTGGCTGCTGATCGGCAGCGTGCTGCTGCCGCTGGTGCTCAACGCCGCCTACAACCTGGGGTTCGACCAGCGCATCAGCCTCGACCCCACGCCCCTGGGCTTCAGCGTCGCCGGGCTCGTGCTGGTGTGGGGGTTCTTCCGGTTCCGGCTGTCCGAGCTCGTGCCGGTCGGCCGGCGGCAGGTGGTCGAGCAGATCCCCGACGCCGTCGTGGTCCTCGACGTCCACGGCCGGGTCGTCGACGCCAACCCGGCGGCCGCCGAGCTCACGGGCCAGGCGGGTGCTGCGCTCGTGGGCCGTGAGCTGCTCGACGTGCTCCCGCAGCTGGCCGGTCTGCTCGTCAGCACGCCGCGCGACGACCAGGCGTCCGGCACCTGCCGGCTACGACGTCCGGACGGCAGCACGGCGGACCTCGCCGTCACGATCAGCCCGCTGCCCGGCGACCGCGTGCCCGCGACCGGCCGGCTCGTCGTCCTGCGCGACGTCACGGCGCAGCGCGACGTCGAGCGCCGCCTGCGCGAGCTGGTCAGCGAGCGGACGGCGATCATCGAGACCCTGCAGCGCGGCCTCTACCCGCGGCGCACGCCCGAGATCCCGGGGCTCGCGGTGTCGGCGGTGCTCGACCCGGCCGAGGTCGACACCAGCATCGGCGGCGACTTCGTCGACGTCCGGTCGAGCGGGCCGTCGCGGTGGACCCTCATGGTCGGCGACGTCGTCGGCAAGGGCGCGAGCGCCGCGACGCTCACCGCGCTCGCCCGGCACACGACGGTGGCCCTGACGGCGCTCGGCTGGACGCCGGCTGCGGTGCTGGGCGAGGTGAGCCGCGCCATCGCGGTCGACGAGCGGGCGGCCGGCAGCGAGCTCGACGCGCGCTTCTGCACCATGGCGCTCGCCACCGTCGAGCCGCACGAGGACGGCGCCGAGGTCGTGCTCTCGTTGGGCGGCCACCCGCGCCCGATGCTCGTCACGCGGCTGGGCGAGGTGACCGAGGTCGGGGTGCCGGGCAGCCTGCTCGGCGTGGTCGACCAGCCCGAGCTGCACGACGTCCGGCTGCACCTGCACCGCGGCGAGTGCCTGGTGATGTTCACCGACGGCGTCACCGAGGCGCGCCGCGGCGACGACGTGTTCGGCGAGGAGCGGCTGGCCGAGCTGCTCGGGCGCATGACCGGGGCGCCGCCCGACCAGGTGGTGCACGAGGTCGTCCAGGCGGTGCGGCTGTTCTCGGCCGGCGAGGCGCGCGACGACGTCGCGGTGCTCGCCCTGTCCGTCCCGCCGCAGTGAACCCGGACTAGAGCTCGGAGCGCCGCGGCGGGTCGGATCCCGCTCTGCCGCAGGTGATCGACGACGTCCGGACGGCGCGGGCCAGCGCGGCGCGGACGTCGGTTTCGCCCGCCGCGTGCAGCGCCGCGCGCCGTCCGCGGCCGAGCAGCCCGGCGTCTGCCAGCGCCGACAGCAGGCCGGACATGAACGAGTCACCGGCCCCCACGGTGTCGACGACCTGCACGGGCTGCGGCTCGACCATGACGGCCGTCGACGGGGCGGAGGCCCGCCACGCGACGGCACCCTCGCCGCCGCGCGTGACGACGACCAGCGCCGGACCGAGCCCGGCCCACAGCCGCCCGACCTCCTCGAGCGGGCGGCCGGGGTAGAGCCACTCGACGTCCTCGTCGCTCGCCTTCAGGACGTCGGCCGAGGCCGCGAGCCGCTCGACGCCGGGCCGCTCGTCGTCGGCCGTGCGCATGATGCGCGGGCGCAGGTTGGGGTCGTAGGACGTCGTCGCGCCGAGCGCCCGGGCGGCGGTCAGCGCGACGTGCACGGCGGCCGACCCGGGCACGAGCGTCGCCGCGATCGAGCCGGTGTGGACGTGGTGCGCGGCCGAGACGTCGACCGGCGGCAGGTCCCACACCAGGTCGAACTCGTAGGTGGCCGAGCCCCGCGCGTCGAGCGTCGCCGTGGCGGTGGAGGTGCGGGCCGTCGAGGCCGAGCCGGGCGCGAGCTCGACGCCGTCGGCGGCCAGCCGCGACCGCACGAGGCCGCCGTCGTCGTCCGCGCCGAGCCGGGTCGCGAACCGCACGTGGTGGCCCAGCCGCGACAGGCCGATCGCCACGTTGGCCGGGCTGCCCCCGACGTGCCGCTCGACCGGGCGGTCGGGCTCGGCCGCCCGTCGGACGACATCGACGAGGGCCTCGCCGACCACGAGCAGCGGCGTGGTCACCGCGGGTTCGACGTCAGCCATCGCAGCACCTCGTCGGCGTGGGTGTCGGGCGGGAAGACGGGGTAGAAGACGTGGGTGACGACGCCGTCGTCCAGCACCAGGGTGAACCGCTTCAGCAGCACCTGCCCGGCCGCCTCGAACGTCGGCAGCCGCAGCGCGTGCGTCAGGGCGAGGTCGTCGTCCGAGAGCAGGGCGTACGGCAGGTGCAGGCGCTCGACCGCCTCGCGCTGGTAGCCGGTGTCCTGCGTCGACAGGCCGAGCACGCGGTCGGCGCCCGCGGCGACCAGGTCGCGGTGGTGGTCGCGGAACGAGCAGGCCTCGGGCGTGCAGCCGCGGGCGCCGGGGATGTCGTCCCAGTCGGGCACGAGCGGTGCCTGGTCGGGCTGGCCGGTGCGGGGGTAGGCGTAGACGACGGTGCGGCCGGGCAGGGCCGACAGGTCGACCGCGCCGCCGTCGGTCGAGGCCAGCGCCACCGCCGGGAGCGCGGTGCCGGCGAGGTGGTCGGCGGCACCGTCGTCCTGCGGCCGGGCCAGGTCCGGCGGGAGCTGCGTGGGGTCGTACCCCGGCTGGCCGGTCACGTCAGCGCCCGTGCTCGAAGTCCACGCTGGAGTAGGCCTTGAGCTTGCTGAGCCGGTGGTGGCTCTCGATCACCCGGATCGTGCCGCTCTTGGAGCGCATGACCAGCGAGTGCGTGGTGGCGCCGCCGGCCCGGTAGCGCACGCCCTTGAGCAGCTCGCCGTCGGTGATGCCGGTGGCGACGAAGAAGACGTTGTCGCCGCTCACCAGGTCGCCGGTGTGCAGGACGCGGTCGAGGTCGTGGCCGGCGTCCAGCGCGCGCTGGCGCTCGGCGTCGTCCTTGGGCCAGAGGCGACCCTGGATCGTGCCGCCGAGGCACGTGATGGCGCAGGCGCTGATGATGCCCTCGGGCGTGCCGCCGATGCCGAGCAGCAGGTCGACGCCGGTGTCGGGGCGGGCGGCCATGATCGCGCCGGCCACGTCGCCGTCCGAGATGAGCCGGATGCGGGCGCCGGTGGCGCGCACCTCCTCGATCAGCCCCGCGTGGCGGGGGCGGTCGAGGATGACCACGGTGACGTCCTCGGGCGTCTCGTCCTTCGCGGCGGCGACGCGGCGCACGTTCTCGGCCGCCGACTCGCGGATGTCGACGACGTCCGCCGCCTCGGGGCCGGTGACGAGCTTGTCCATGTAGAACACCGCGCTGGGGTCGTACATCGCGCCCCGCTCGGCCACCGCGAGCACCGCGATCGCGCTGGGCTGGCCGTTGGCGGTCAGGCTCGTGCCGTCGATCGGGTCGACCGCGACGTCGCAGGCGGGGCCGGTGCCGTCGCCGACCTGCTCGCCGTTGAAGAGCATCGGGGCGTCGTCCTTCTCGCCCTCGCCGATCACCACGACGCCGTTCATCGAGACGGTGCCGATCAGCTTGCGCATGGCGTTGACCGCCGCGCCGTCGGCGCCGTTCTTGTCGCCGCGTCCGACCCACCGCCCGCCGGCCATGGCCGCGGCCTCGGTGACGCGCACCAGCTCGAGGGCCAGGTTGCGGTCGGGCTCCTCGGCCGCCACCCGAAGGCTCTGCGGGAGCTCCTGAGCGGCCGTGCGGTCGTCGGGCATGGTTCTCCTCGCGTCGTCGGGCGGGGGCGCGAGGCGATGCTACCGGTGCGCCGCGACCGCCCCGGATGCCGTCTGCCGCAGCGATCGGGGACCATGGGGGCGTGAGCAGCACCGACCGGACGACGGACGACGTCGTCGCGCAGGAGCGCGCGGCCTCGCGCGAGCTGGCCGACGAGCGCCGGCTGCGGCGCGCCCGCGCGCCCTGGACCTCGATGGTGCTCTCGCTGGCCGTCGTCCTCGGCCTGGTGCTGGTGCTCGTGCTGCTGGTGCCCCGCGTCAACGGCGTCACGCAGCCGCCGGTCGACGTCACGCTCGGCGCTCGCGCGGCGGCCGCCCAGGTCGACTTCACGCCGTCGGTGCCCGGTGCGCTGCCGGACGGCTGGCGCGCCACCAGCGTGCGGACGACGCGCTCGACCGCCGAGGTCATGACCTGGCACGCCGGCTACCAGACCGCCGCCGGCGACTACGCGGCGTTCGAGCAGGGCCAGGACGCCCCCAACGCCTGGGTCGCCCAGCAGACCAACCACGGCACGCCCGACGGGACCCAGAGCGTGGGCGGCGAGGACTGGCGGCGCTACACGGGCGGCCGCAACGTGCAGAACAGCCTCGTGCACACCCGCGGGCGCGTCACCACGATCGTCACCGGCACGGCGCCGTTCGACCAGCTCGCGGTGCTCGCCCAGGCGTTGCAGCCGGCCGGCTGACCCGCGCTACTCCTCGTCGAGCTCGTCGTCCTCGTCGTCCTCGTCGTCCTCGGCGTCCTCGGCGTCGTCGTCCCCGGCACCCTCGACATCTGCCGCCCGGGCCGCGTCGAGCCGGGCCCGCGCGCCGTCCAGCCAGGTCTGGCAGCGGGCGGCGAGCGCCTCGCCGCGCTCCCACAGCGCGAGGGAGTCCTCCAGGCTGGCGCCGCCGGCCTCGAGCCGTCGCACCACCTCGACGAGCTCGTCGCGGGCCTGCTCGTAGGTCAGCGCGTCGACGTCCTGCGGCTTGCTGCTGGGCACGGACCGCACCCTAGCCTGGCTCGGTGACCGCACCCCTCGCCCGCCAGGCCACGCCCGACGACGTCGACGAGCTGGTGCGGTTGCGCGCGGTGATGTTCGAGGGCTTCGAGCTGCCGGACGCCGGGCCGCCGCGCGAGGGCTGGCAGGCCCGCGCCCGCACGGCGTTCCTCGACGGCATGGCCGCCGGCCGGCTGGTCGCGTTCGTCGCCGAGGCGCCGGACGGCGCGGGGCTGGCGTCGTGCGCCGTCGGGTTCGTCGACGGCCGGCTGCCCGGCCCCTTCCGCGACGGCAGCAGCGGGCACGTGAGCTCGGTGGCCACGGACCCGCGCTGGCGGCGGCAGGGCCTGGCCCGCGCTGTGGTCGCGGCCCTGGTGGCGTGGTTCGACCAGGAAGGGGTCGAGCGCGTGCAGCTCAGCGCGTCGTCCGAGGGCGAGGGGCTCTACCGCCGACTGGGGTTCGCCGAGGGCCACAACCCGGTGCTCATCCGGCGTCGGCGGTGAGCTCGCCGCGGGCGACGCGCACCCGCAACCGCTCACCGGTGGCGACGTCGGCCGGGTCGCGGACGACGGCGCCGTCGGCCCGCTGCACCACGGCGTAGCCGCGCTCGAGCGTGGCCAGCGGTGACAGCGCCCGCACCTGGGCGCCGAGGTGGCGCACCGCGTCGTCGGCCCGGTCGACCTGCGAGCCCAGCGCCCGCCGCGCGCGGTGCACGGCCGAGCGGACGTCGTCCTCGCGCTGGTCGACGAGCGTGTGCGGGGTGGCCAGCACCGGGCGCTCGCGCTGGCCGGCGAGCGCGGCCAGCTCGCGGTCGACGCGGTGGCCGGCCGCGCGCCGGAGCCGGTCGAGCGCCGAGCGCAGCCCGGCGACCTGCTCGCCGATGTCGGGCACGACGAGCTTGGCGGCGTCGGTGGGCGTCGAGGCCCGGACGTCGGCGACCAGGTCGAGCAGCGGGGTGTCGACCTCGTGGCCGATGGCGCTGACCACCGGCGTGCGGGCGTTCGCCACGGCGCGCACCAGCGTCTCGTTGCTGAAGGGGAGCAGGTCCTCGAGCGAGCCGCCGCCGCGGGTGACGACGATGACGTCGACGGTGGGGTCGGCGTCCAGCTCCTGCACGGCCTCGGTGACCTGGGTGACGGCGCTCGGGCCCTGCACCGCGACCTCGCGCACCTCGAACGCCACGGCCGGCCAGCGGCGTCGGGCGTTCTCGACGACGTCGCGCTCGGCGGCGCTCGCCCGGCCGCAGACCAGCCCGACGCGGCGCGGCAGGAACGGCAACGGCTTCTTGCGCTCGGCCGAGAGCAGGCCCTCGGCGGCGAGCAGCCGCTTGAGGTGCTCGATGCGGGCGAGCAGCTCGCCGACGCCGACCGGCCGGATCTCGTCGGCGGACAGGCTGAGCGTGCCGCGCGGCGCGTAGAAGGTGGGCTTGGCGTGCACGACGACGCGCGCGCCGTGGGCGAGCTCGGCGTCCAGCGCGTTCAGCACGCGGCGGTGCGCGGTGACCTGCAGCGAGAAGTCGACGTCGGCGTCGCGCAGGGTGAGGAACGCCACCGTCGTGCCCGGCCGCTGGCTGAGCTGCACGACCTGGCCCTCGACCCAGACCGGCGGCATCTTGTCGACGTACTCGGCCATCTTCGTGCTCAGCAGGCGCACCGGCCAGGGGTGCTCGGGCGTCGTCTGCAGCGCGCGGGCGGGCACCACGCGGCGGGGGGCGGGGCCGGCGTCCGTCACGCGGCGCAGCCTACGCGCGGGCACCGACCTACCATGGAGGGGTGACTGACACCTCCCGACGCGTCCTGCTCGCGGCGCCGCGCGGCTACTGCGCCGGCGTCGACCGTGCCGTCATCGCCGTCGAGAAGGCGCTCGACCTCTACGGCTCGCCGGTCTACGTGCGCAAGCAGATCGTGCACAACAAGCACGTGGTGACGACGCTGGAGAAGCGCGGCGCGATCTTCGTCGACGAGACCGACGAGGTGCCCGAGGGCGCCACCGTCGTCTTCTCGGCGCACGGGGTGGCACCGACGGTGCACGAGGAGGCGGCGCGGCTCCAGCTGCGCACGATCGACGCAACGTGCCCGCTGGTGACCAAGGTGCACCACGAGGCGAAGCGGTTCGCGAGCGACGACTTCGACATCCTGCTGATCGGCCACGAGGGGCACGAGGAGGTCGTCGGCACCGCGGGCGAGGCGCCGGCCAACATCCAGCTCGTCGACGGCCCGGACGACGTCCCCAACATCCACGTGCGCGACCCCGAGCGGGTGGTGTGGCTGTCGCAGACCACGCTCTCGGTCGACGAGACCATGGAGACGGTGCGGCGGCTGCGCGAGCGGTTCCCCGCGCTGCAGGACCCGCCGAGCGACGACATCTGCTACGCGACGCAGAACCGCCAGGTCGCGGTGAAGCAGATCGCGCCGCAGGTCGACCTGATGATCGTCGTCGGCTCGACCAACTCCTCGAACTCGGTGCGGCTGGTCGAGGTCGCGGTCGAGCACGGTGCGAAGGCCGGTCACCTGGTCGACTACGCCGACGAGATCGACGAGTCGTGGCTGGACGGCGTCACCACCGTGGGGCTCACCAGCGGCGCCAGCGTGCCGGAGGTGCTGGTGCGCGACGTCCTGGCCTGGCTCGCCGAGCGCGGGTACGGCGAGGTCGACGAGGTCGTCTCGGCACAGGAGAGCCTGCTCTTCTCGCTGCCCCGCGAGCTGCGGCGCGACCTCAAGGCGGCCGAGGCGGCCCAGGCCGCGCGCGGCGCCGACGCCCTCACCTGATCCGCCCCGGAGCTGCCCCTGCGGCGTCCGACGTGGCTGGAGCGCGTCACCGGACGGCGGTCGCGGCCGCGCGCACCTAGCGTCGCGGCATGAGCGACCTGATGACGATGGGCGGCGAGCGCTTCGTGTCGCTGACGACGTTCCGGAGCAGCGGCGAGCCGGTGTCGACGCCGGTCTGGATCGGCCGTGACGGCGACGGGCTCGTCGTGCTGACGCCGGCCGGCAGCGGCAAGGTGAAGCGGGTGCGGCACGACGCGCGGGTCGAGCTGCGCCCCTGCAACCGGTTCGGACGCGTGCCGGACGACGCCCCCGCCGCGAGCGCGACCGCCTCGGTGCACGAGGAGCCGCCGGCGGTCGACCGGGCTCGCGCGGCCATCGCCCGGGCCTACCCGGTGGAGTCGCGGCTGGTGCTGGGGCTCGAGCGGCTGGTGCAGCGGCTGCGCGGCCGTGCTCCGGCCCGCCGGGTCGCGCTGCGGATCAGCTGACGTCGCGGTCGCCGGCTGCGCCGGTGCTGCCGGCGGGCTCGCGGCCCACCAGGTCCGCGTCGTCGAGCAGGTCGTCGCCCCGGCGCGACGCGGCCAGGTCGGCGTCGTCCAGCAGCTCGACCGCGGTCAGCGTGCGCGGCGTGCTCTCGAGCACCTCGGGCGCGGGCAGCAGGTCGTCGGTGAGGTCGAGGTCGTTCATCTTGCGAGCGGTCACCAGCACGCGACGCTCGAGCGTGCCGACCAGCGCGTTGTAGTCCTCGACCGCCCGGTGCAGCGTGCGGCCGAGCTTGGCCGAGTGCTCGCCCAGCGTGGCCAGCCGGCCGTAGAGCTCGCGGCCGACCTCGAACAGCGCGCGGGCGTTGCCCGACAACGCGTCCTGCTGCCAGGTGAAGGCGACGGTGCGCAGCAGCGCCAGCAGCGTGCCGGGGGAGGCCAGCACCACGCGCTTGGCCATCGCGGCCTCGTGGAGCCCGGGATCGGCGTCGAGCGCCGCGGCCAGGATCGCGTCGCCCGGCACGAAGCAGACGACCATCTCGGGCGTGGGGGAGAAGGCCTGCCAGTAGGCCCGCGCGGCGAGGACGTCGACGTGCCCGCGCAGCGCCTTGGCGTGCGCCGCGAGCAGCCGGGCCCGCTCGTCGTCGTCCGCCGCGCCGGCGTCGAGGAACGCGGTGAGCGGCGCCTTGGCGTCGACCACCAGCTGCTTGCCCCCGGGGAGCCGCACGACGAGGTCGGGCCGCACCGTGCCGCCCGACGGGCCCGGCGCGCTGGCCTGCTCGACGAAGTCGACGCGCTGCAGCATCCCGGCGTGCTCGACGACGCGGCGCAGCTGGGTCTCGCCCCAGGTGCCGCGGGTGTTCGACGAGCGCAGCGCTCCTGACAGCTCGGCCGTCTGGCGCCGCAACGCCTCGCCCGACGCGGTCACCGCGCCGAGCTGCTGGTCGAGGCGGGCGTACTGCTCGACCCGGTCGCGCTCGAGCACCTGCACCTGCCGCTCGACGCGGCCCAGGCTGTCGCGCAGCGGGGCCAGCACCGCCACGAGCTCGCGGTCGGCCCCCGCCTCGGCCTCGAGGTCGACCACGCGCTCGCGCAGCACGTCGCGCTCGGCGACGACGCCCGCGGTGCGGGCAGCAGCCCAGGCTCGGGTGCCGAGCACCGCGAGTGCGCCGCCGACCACCAGGCCGGCGACCAGCGCCGCGAACGTCGAGATCTCCATGCCGACGACGGTGCCAGGGCCCACCGACAGCCGGCCGTAGGGTGCTCGGCATGTCGCACCCGCAGACCCGGTGGATGGCCGAGACCGGCGGCCGGCGCGGCCCCGCGTACGCCCGCCGCTTCCGCGAGCTCGCCGCCGCGGGGGAGGACCTGCACGGCGAGGCCCGCTACCTCGACGCGCTGCTCGCCGCCCCCGGCCGGGTGCTCGACGCCGGCACCGGCACCGGCCGGGTGGCGCTCGAGCTCGCCCGGCGCGGCCACCACGTCGTCGGCCTGGACGTCGACCCCTCCATGGTCGAGGAGGCGCGCCGCGACGCGGCCCAGGCCGGGCTCGACGTCCGGCTCGAGGTCGGCGACCTGCTGGACGTGGCCGAGCTCGTCGGGGACGCCGGACCGTTCGACCTGGTCGCCCTGCCCGGCAACGTCATGGTCTACCTCGCCCCCGGCACCGAGGCCGACGTCGTCGCGGCGCTCGCGGACCAGCTCGCACCGGGCGGTCACCTCGTCGCCGGCTTCGCGACCGACCGGCACGTCACGCCCGACGACCACGACGGCTGGTGCGCGGCCGCGGGACTGGCTCCCGTCGTCCGGCACGGCACGTGGGACGGCGACCCGTGGACGCCGGACGGCGGGTACGTCGTGGCCGTGCACCGCCGGTAGACTCCCGTCCTCGTGGCCCTCACCATCGGAATCGTCGGACTCCCCAACGTCGGCAAGTCCACGCTCTTCAACGCGCTGACCAAGAACGAGGTGCTCGCGGCGAACTACCCGTTCGCGACGATCGAGCCCAACGTCGGCGTCGTGCCCCTGCCCGACGAGCGGCTGCAGGCGCTGTCCGACATCTTCGGCAGCGCGCGGGTCCTTCCCGCGACGGTGTCGTTCGTCGACATCGCCGGCATCGTGCGCGGCGCGAGCGAGGGCGAGGGACTGGGCAACAAGTTCCTCGCCAACATCCGCGAGGCCGACGCGATCTGCCAGGTCATCCGTTCGTTCGGCGACCCGGACGTCGTGCACGTCGACGGCAAGGTCGACCCGTCGTCCGACATCGAGACCATCAACACCGAGCTCGTCCTGGCCGACCTGCAGACCCTCGAGAACGCGATCCCGCGCCTCGAGAAGGAGGTCAAGGGCAAGAAGGTCGAGAAGTCGGTGCTCGACGCAGCCGTTGCGGCACAGGGGGTTCTTGAGCAGGGCACGACGCTCTACGCGGGTGCCGCGGCCGCGGGGCTCGACCTCGCCGACGTCCGCGAGCTGTCGCTGCTCACCGCCAAGCCGTTCCTCTACGTCTTCAACCTCGACGAGGCCGGGCTGGCCGACGACGCGCTCAAGGCGTCGCTGCGCGAGCTGGTGGCCCCCGCGGAGGCGATCTTCCTGGACGCCAAGGTCGAGGCCGAGCTGGCCGAGCTCGACCCCGAGGACGCCGCCGAGCTGCTCGCCGGCATCGGCCAGGACGAGTCCGGGCTCGACCAGCTGGCACGGGTGGGCTTCAACACCCTCGGGCTGCAGACGTACCTCACCGCGGGGCCGAAGGAGTCGCGCGCCTGGACGATCCGGCGCGGCTGGACGGCGCCCCAGGCCGCGGGCGTCATCCACACCGACTTCCAGCGCGGGTTCATCAAGGCCGAGGTCGTCTCGTTCGACGAGCTCGTCTCGGCCGGCTCGATGGCCGAGGCCAAGTCGCGCGGCAAGGTGCGCATCGAGGGCAAGGACTACGTCATGGCGGACGGCGACGTCGTGGAGTTCCGCTTCAACGTCTGACCCTTCACCGCCGTTGCGTCCGAAGGATCGGTCGCGACCGCGACCAGACGGACGCAACGGCGGTGGACGGCGGTGGACGCCGGCGGGTCAGTGCGGCTCGTCGACCGAGTGCGAGCTGGTCAGGGTGCGCGCGCCAACAACACCCACCAGCCCGACGACGACCGCGAGCGCCGCGTACGTGATCCGCTCGCCGTGGAAGAACGACGCCACCAGCGCGTCGCCCCACCGTCCGGCGGGCAGCGCCGTCGTCACCAGCGCCGCGATCAGCGTGCCGACGACCGCGGTGCCGACGCTGGTGCCGACCTCCTGCGCGGTGTCGTTCAGCGCCGCGCCGATCGACGTCCGGTTGGCGGGCATCGCGTCGACCAGCGCCACGGCGCAGATCGTCATGACGGTGCGCAGCCCGACGGTCAGCACGACCATCGAAGCCGCGATCGCGACGTACCCGTGCGACACGCCCCAGGCCAGGCCGGCGAGCGACCCGGCCAGCAGCCCGGTGCCGACGAGGCACGCCACCCGGTGGCCGAACTGGCGACCGAGCCACTCCGACACGGGTGTCGCGGCGATCATCGTGAGGATCAGCGGCAGGTTCGCCAGGCCGGCCTTCACCGGCGACCAGCCGTAGGCGTACTGGAAGTGCAGGATCAGCCCGAACATCACGCCGGCCATGGCGATGGACGTCGCGACCTGGGCGATCGCCGCGCCGCGCACCGTGCCGCTGGTGAAGAGCCGCAGGTCGAGCATCGGCTCGGCGGTGCGCCGCTCGTGCCGGACGAACGCGCCGACGGCGAGCACCGCGCCGAGCGCCGACGCCAGGGTGGCCACCGAGAGCCAACCGTGCTCGACGCCGCTGGTGAGGGTGTAGCAGGCCAGGCCGATGGCGCCGATGCTGAGCACCGCGCCGGGCAGGTCGAGGCGGTCGCCGGTGAGGTCCTCGGGCCGGTCGGCCGGCACCCCGAGCCGCACGCCGATCCAGGCGAGCAGCGCCACCGGGGCGTTGACGACGAGCAGCCACTCCCAGCGCACGTGCGCCAGGGCCGTGCCGCCGAGCAGCGGGCCGAGCACGAACCCGCTCATGCCGACGACGATCATCACCGTCATGGCGCGCATCCGCAGCGCCTGCTCGTCGAAGAGCCGGAAGACCAGCGAGTTGGTGATCGGCGCCATCGCGGCGGCCGCCACCCCGAGCGCGGCGCGCAGGGCGATCAGCTCTCCCGCGGTGCTCACGAGCACCACCAGCAGGCTGACCAGGCCGAACGCCGCCAGCCCGACGAGCAGCACCCGCCGCCGTCCGAGCCGGTCGGCGGCCGAGCCCGCGGTCAGCAGCAGGCCGCCGAAGGTGAGCGAGTAGGCGCCGGTCACCCACTGCAGTGCCGTCGTCCCGCTGCCCAGGTCGCGGCCGATGGTGGGCAGGGCGATGGTCAGCAGCGTGTTGTCGACCATCTCGACGAAGAACGCCATGCACAGCGCGGCGAGCGGCACCCACGCCGCCCGGAGGGAGGCGTAGGTGCGGGCGGGGGCGACCTCGGGGGGTGCGGTGGTCATGACTGGCCTCCTTCTCGAACGGCGTACGATTCTCGTACAACGTTCGATAAGATAGAACGCCGTTCGAGAATGCGCAACCTGTGATGGGATGGACCTCGTGGCACCTCCTCGACCGACCGCCCGGACGCGCACCGCGCCGCCCGGACGTCGGCGCGCGTCGCACTCGCTGGAGGCCGTCGTCTCCGAGGCGGTGGCGCTGCTGGACGAGGCCGGCGAGCCCGCGCTGACCTTCCGCGCGCTGGCGTCGCGACTCGGCGGTGGCGTCGCGAGCATCTACTGGTACGTCTCGAGCAAGGACGAGCTGCTCGACCGCGCGAGCGACCACGTGCTGGCCGGCGTGCTGGAGGCCACCGCCTCCTTCACCGGCGCCGACGACCCGGTCGACGACGTCCGGGCCATCGCCGTCACGCTCTTCGACGCCATCGCCGACCGGCCGTGGCTCGGCGCCTACTTCATGCGTGACACCGGCCAGCAGCCCAACGCGCTGCTGCTGTTCGAACGGCTCGGCCAGCAGGTGATGCGGCTCGACCTCGGGCCGCAGCAGGCGTTCAACGCCGTGTCGTCGGTGATCGGGTTCGTCGTCGGCATCGCCGCGGACCTCGGCCAGCAGCCACCGCCGGAGGTGCTGGACGGCACCGTGACCCGGGACGAGTACATCGAGCAGTTCGCCGCCGAGTGGCGCGCGCTCGACCCGCAGCAGTACCCGTTCGTGCACCACGTCGTCGACCAGTTCGCCCACCACGACGACGCCGAGCAGTTCCGGGCCGGCCTCGACCTGCTGCTCGCCGGGCTACGGCTGCAGGCCGGACGTTAGGCAACCTTCGCGGTCCGGGCCTTGCGCCGGTGCCGCCCGGGTCGCAGGATCGGCCGCATGACGCAGACCGTGTACGACGCGGCCGGGGGAGCGGACGGGCTGCTGCGGCTCGCGCACGCCTGGCACGAGCGGTGCCTGGCCGACCCGGTGGCGGCACACCCCTTCGAGCACCCCGGCCACCCGCAGCACCTGGAGCGGCTGGCTGCCTACTGGGGCGAGGCGCTCGGGGGGCCACCCGCCTACACCGAGGGCATGGGCGACGAGACCCGGGTGCAGCGCATGCACGCGGGCAACGGCGTGCACCACGAGCTCGACGAACGGGCGATCGCCTGCTTCGAGGTCGCCGTCGCCGACGCCGGCCTGGCGGACGACGACCGGCTGCGCACCACCCTCGTCACCTACTTCCGCTGGGCGACCGAGCAGCTGTCGCAGCACCCCGACACCCACACGACGGTGCCCAAGGGCCTGCCGCTGCCGCGCTGGGACTGGGACGGCCCGGTCGGCTGAGGTCCGGGCCGTCCCGCGGCTCAGCGCAGCTGGTGCGCGTCGTCCGGCAGCCCGTAGACCGTGCGCAGGTCGGCGATCGCCTGCAGCTGGCGCCGGCCGTGCGGGCTCGCGCAGGACTCGCCCTCGTCGCCGACGACCGGCTCGAAGGAGTGCAGCACGATGCGCTCGAGCAGCTCGCCCAGCGACTCGTCGTTGAACTCGGCGAGGCCCTTGAGCACCTTCACCAGGCGCTTCTCCAGCCGGACGCCGAGCTGTACCCGTTCGACGGTTGTGACCATGGGACCAAGGTAACAGCGCGGATCCGGGACCGCCACGGGGTTTCTCGCGCGAGCGGTCGCTGCAACACTGCCGACGTGGCGAGCTTCAGCCCTGGGTTCCGCGGCCGGGCGCGGGACGGCGACGTCCACCTGCCGCCCGGCCAGTACCTCACGCACGACTTCCCCGTGCTCAGCGCGGGTCCCACCCCGCGGATCTCGTTGCCGGAGTGGGAGTTCGTCGTCCGCACCGAGACCGGCGACAGCCACCGCTGGACCTGGGACGAGCTGCACGACCTGCCGCGGGAGTCCCCGACGGTCGACCTGCACTGCGTCACCAAGTGGTCGAAGCTCGGCACCGACTGGGAGGGCGTCTCGCTCGACGTCCTGCTCGAGGACGTCGAGACCGCGGCCGACTTCGTCATGGTGCACTCCTACGGCGGGTACACGACGAACCTGCCGCTCGAGGACCTGCTCGACGGGCGCGCGTGGCTCGTCGACACCTACGACGGCGAGCCCCTCGAGCCGGCGCACGGCGGCCCGGCCCGGCTGCTGGTGCCGCACCTCTACCTGTGGAAGTCGGCCAAGTGGGTGCGGGGGCTGGAGATGCTGGCGCAGGACGAGCCGGGCTTCTGGGAGAGCCTGGGCTACCACGAGTACGGCGACCCGTGGCGCGAGCAGCGGTACGCGGGCGACTAGGCGAGCGGCTGCGCTGGCGCACCGCCCGGCTGGTCGCGACGCGCGACGAGACCGCCTCTGCCCGCACCCTGGTGCTGGACGTCGAGGGGTGGCCGGGTCACCTGGCCGGCCAGCACGTCGACGTCCGGCTCACGGCGGACGACGGCTACACCGCCCAGCGCAGCTACTCGATCGCGTCAGCGGTCGACGGCGAGCGGGTCGAGCTCACGGTGCAGCGGGTACCGGACGGCGAGGTGTCGCCCTACCTCGTCGGCGGCCTCGAGGTGGGGCAGGCGGTCGAGCTGCGGGGCCCTGTCGGCGGCTGGTTCGCCTGGGAGCCGGGCGATCTCGAGCCGGTGCTCCTGGTCGGCGGTGGCTCGGGGCTGGTGCCGCTGATGGCGATGCTGCGCGCGCGGCAGCGGGCGAGGAGCAGCGCGCCGTTCCGGCTGCTCGTCTCGGTGCGCACCCCGGCCGACCTGCTCTACGCCGAGGAGCTGGCGGCGTCCGCCCGCGAGCCCGACGTGCGGGTGGTGGTGCACCACACGCGCGAGGCGCCGGCGGGATCGCCTGCCCCGCAACGGCTCTCGAGCGCCGACGTCGCGGCCGTCGCGTTCGCGCCGGAGCAGCGCCCGCTCTGCTTCGTCTGCGGCCCGACGGGTTTCGTCGAGGCCGTCGCCACCGCGCTCGTGGACGCCGGCCACCCGGCCGAGCAGGTGCGCACCGAGCGTTTCGGACCATCAGGAGGCTGACGTGACCACCACCGAGCACCTCGACGGCAACGCCCTCGCCGGGCCGTTCTCCGAGCTCTTCGCGGTCGACGTGACCCTGGCCGTCACGACCTGCGTGGGCTGCGGGCGCGTGTCCCGGGTCGCCGAGCTGCAGGTCTACCTGGCCGGGCCGGGCGCGGTCGCCCGCTGCCCGGGCTGCCAGGACACGGTCGCGCGCTACGTCCGGACCCCGACCGAGGGGCACCTCGACCTGCGCGGCACGCTCTCGCTCACGGTGCCGCTGGGTCCGCAGGGCTGAGCTGGACGACGGCCCCGGCCTCGAGCAGGCCGTCGACGTCGTCCACGCCCCAGGCCTCCAGCGCGGCCCGGCTGTGCTGACCGGGACGGCTCGGCCCGGAGGTCAGGGTGGCGGGCGTGCGGGAGAAGCGCGGCGCGGGTGCGGGTTGCACCACGCCGTGGCGCTCGACGTAGGTGCCACGAGCCGCCAGGTGCGGGTGCGACGGCGCCTCGCGCAGTGGCAGCACCGGTGCGACGCAGGCGTCCGAGCCCTCGAACACGGCCGTCCACGCGGCCTGGGTGCGCGACGCGAACGTCGCGGTCAGCAGCGCGCGCAGCTGCGGCCAGGTGGTCGGGTCGGCGCGGTCGGGTGCACGGTCGGCGATGCCGAGCCGCTGCAGCAGCTCGGCGTAGAACGGCTCCTCCAAGGCGCCGACCGCGACGTGCCGGCCGTCCGACGTCTCGTACACGTCGTAGAACGGTGCCCCGCCGTCGAGCAGGTTGGTGCCGCGCTCCTCGCGCCACGCACCGCCGGCGACGACGCCGGACAGCATCGCCGCGAGGTGGGCGGCGCCGTCGACGATCGCGGCGTCGACCACCTGCCCGCGCCCGCTGGCGCGCGCCTCGAGCAGCGCCGCCAGCACGCCGACCACCAGGTACGTCGAGCCCCCGCCGAAGTCCCCGAGCAGGTTCTGCGGGAACTGCGGCGGCCCGCCCGCGCGGCCCAGCCCGTGCAGCGTGCCCGACACCGCGAGGTAGTCGACGTCGTGGCCGGCCGTGCGTGCGAGCGGACCGTCCTGACCCCATCCCGTCATTCGGGCGTAGACCAGAGAAGCGTTGCGCCGCAGGCACTCCTGCGGTCCGAGGCCGAGCCGCTCCGCCGCGCCGGGGCGCATCCCCTCGACCAGCACGTCGGCCCGCTCGACCAGGTCGAGCACGGCCGCCACGGCGCGAGGGTGCTTGAGGTCCATCGCGACGCTGGGCCGCCCCCGCGTGAGGACGTCGGTCGGGCGCGGACCAGCGCCGGGGACGCCCTCCGGGCGCTCGACCCGCACCACGTCGGCGCCGAGGTCGGCCAGCGTCATGGCGGCGTGCGGGGCCGGCCCGATGCCGGCCAGCTCGACCACCCGTACGCCGCGCAGCGGTCCCGAGCCCTCGCCGAGCCTGATCTGGTCCATCCCGCGATCATGGCCGACGGACCGCGATGATCGGGTCATGACCCGCGTCGTCGTCGCGCCCGACTCCTTCAAGGGGTCGATGGCGGCCGCGGACGTCGCGCACCACCTCGCGCTCGGGCTGCGCTCGGCCCGGCCCGACGCCGTCGTCGACGAGGTGCCCCTGGCCGACGGCGGCGAGGGCACCGTCGACGCCGCCGTCGCGTCCGGCCTGCGTCGCACCACGGTGCGGGTGGCCGGCCCGACGGGCGAGCCGGTCGACGCCGACCTGGCGCTGGGCGACGACCTGGCGGTCGTCGAGCTGGCCTCCGCATCAGGCCTGGCACGGCTGCCTGGTGCTCGACCAGATCCGTTGCGCGCCAGCACGTGCGGCACCGGGGAGCTGGTGCTTGCCGCCCTCGGCGCCGGGGCTCGGCGGCTCGTGCTCGCCCTCGGCGGCAGCGCGACCACGGACGGCGGGGCCGGGTTGCTCCAGGCGCTCGGCGCCCGTCTGCTCGGCGCCGACGGCCGACCCCTGGCCCCGGGCGGCGCCACGCTCGTCGACCTCGAGCACGTCGACCTCACCCGGCTCGACCCGCGGCTCGCGGGCGTCGACGTCGAGCTCGCCAGCGACGTCGACAGCCCGCTGCTCGGCCCGCACGGCGCGGCCGCGGTCTTCGCGCCGCAGAAGGGCGCCACGCCGGACGACGTCCGCCGGCTCGAGCGCGGGCTGGCCCGCTGGGCCGACGTGCTGGCCCGGTCGCTGCCTGCCGCGGCCGACGCCGTGACGGCCGCGGGCGCCGGTGCGGCCGGGGGAGCAGGCTTCGCGGCGCTGGCGGTGCTCGGAGCGCGCCGTCGTCCGGGCGTGGAGGTGGTCGCCGAGCTGGTGCGGCTGCCCGAGCGGGTCGCCGGTGCCGACCTGGTCGTCACCGGCGAGGGCTCGCTCGACGCGCAGTCGTTGCGCGGCAAGGCACCCGTCGGCGTGGCCCGCGTCGCGGCCGCCCACGGCGTGCCCGTCGTCGCAGTCTGCGGCCGTCTCTCCCTCGGCCCGGACGACGTCGCGCGGGCGGGCTTCGCGGCGGCGCACCCGCTCACCGACCTCGAGCCGGACGAGGCGGTGAGCCGCGCCCGCCCCGGCCCGTTGCTCGAGCGGACCGGGCACCTCGTCGCCCTGCGTCACCTCGACGTCCGACCGGGCGGGTGATGCGCCGCCTGGTCCGGACGGGCTGGTCACCCTGAGCGACCGCGAGCGTCCAGACGCGCTGCTGCGCGGACGAATCCGGTCATGACGCTCAGGTTCCAAGATCGTCGGATCGATGGGGACTAGTCATCCCGGACCCATCGGAGATCCTCATCATGCGCAGCGCAGCATCCCGCCGCCGTACCCGCCCGCTCGTCGCCCTCGCGGCGCTCGTGACGGTGCTCGGCGCCCTGACCGCCACGGCGGCACCGGCCCAGGCCCTGACCCTCGGCAAGGTCCCGCACTTCAGCCGGGGCATCGAGGGCTACGCCCCGTACCAGCCGCAGACCATCTGCACCAAGACCGCCAGCAAGGGCGCGACGCTGCTCTCGAAGTGGCTGCTCAAGCGCTACCCGGGCAGCTCGTCGTCCGGCATCATGCGCGCCTGCACCGCCGGTGGCACGAGCGAGCACAAGGACGGCCGCGCCTTCGACTGGCACGCCGACTACCGCACCAAGCGCGGCCGCGCGCAGGGCCAGGCCTTCATGCGCCTGATGCGCGCCACCGACAAGTACGGCAACCGCAACGCGATCGCCCGCCGCATGGGGATCATGTACTTCATCTGGAACGACAAGATCTACTCGGCCAGCCGCGGCTTCGCGTCCAAGGCCTACCGCAACGCCGGCTGCCCTCGCGGCCCGATCTCCAAGTGCAGCGCCACCTTGCGGCACAAGGACCACATGCACATCTCGCTCGGTTGGAGCGGTGCGCGGGCCATGACGTCGTTCTGGGACGGCACCGTGAGCGGCGTCGGCACCCCGCCGAAGGCGCCGACCAAGCCCACCCCGAAGCCCACGCCCAAGCCCACCCCCAAGCCGACCCCGAAGCCGACCCCGAAGCCGACGCCCAAGCCGACGCCGACGCCGACGCCGACGCCGACGCCGACCCCCACCCCCTCGGTGCCGCTGCTCGACCAGGACGCGCAGCCCGTCGTCGCCCTGACCGTCAGCGCCAAGAGCCTCGGGGCGAAGACGCCGTTCTCGCTCAAGGCCGGCACGACCTACCGTCTGGTGGCCAGCGGCTACTACCGCTTCGGCGCCGGCAACCACGTCGCCGACCCGTCCTGCTCGTGGCACCTCGGTGACGACGCCGGATGGTCGCGGCAGGCCGAGGGCACGACGTCCACCAACGCGCTGAAGGTCGTCGTCAACGGCGGCTCGCGGTGGCGGTCGGTGCGCGACGGCGACTGCGACGAGGTCACCCACACCTACGTGTGGGACTACAAGCCCTCGACCACCGGCCCGGTCAGCATCCGGCTCGACGACACGACCCACGCGGACGACGACGGTGCGCTCACGGTGCGGGTGCTGAAGGCCGGCGCCTCGCCGTGGCCCTACGCCGCCAGCATGCCGGCGGCGCAGGCCGAGCCGACGCTCCCGGCCGCGGGCAGCAGCACCGGCAGCCGGCTCACGACGACCGCCACCACCACGGTGCGGTCGGCGTCGCCGACGCGGACGTCCTACTGGCTCAAGCAGTGGAAGCGCTACAAGGTCACGGTGCGCGGCACGTACGGCGCCGGTGACGGCCTCGTCGCCGACGCGGAGTGCACCAAGACGCCGAGCGGCACCTGGCAGCGCCAGCGATCGGCCGACCCGCTGCACCCGTGGAAGGACTACTACGACCTGTACCTCGACGGCGTCGACCTGCCCTCGCAGGGCTGCTCCGACGACCACGAGTACACGTACACCTTCACGGCCCGCCGCGACGGCAACGCGACGTTCGTGCTGTGGGACCTCGCGCCGTCCGACAACACGGGCACCTTGACCGCCGAGGTCACGCCGGTCTCGTAGCCCGACGCCGGACGTCGGCCGAGCTGGTCGGCGGGATCAGATCCCGATCCCGCCGACCAGCAGGCCGACGCAGTAGGTGACCCCCATGGCGAGCGCGCCGCCGGCGACGTTGCGCAGCACGGCCCGACGGCGGTCGGCGTCGCCGAGCCGCGCGCTCTGCCAGCCGGTCAGGGCCAGGGCGAGGACGACGGCCACGAACGTCACCGGCACCCGGAACGCGTGCGGGGGCAGCAGGATCGCGACGAGCGGCAGCAGCGCGCCGACGAAGAACGACACCGCGGACGCCGACGCCGCGGCCCAGGGGTCGGTGAGGTCGTCCGGATCGATGCCGAGCTCGACGTCGACGTGGGCGGCGAAGGCGTCGTGCGCCGTCAGCTGCTGAGCCACCTCGCGCGCCAGCTCGGGCGTCAGGCCCTTGCCCTCGTAGATCTCCGCCAGCTCCTCGAGCTCCTCGTGCGGCATCTCGCGCAGCTCGCGACGTTCCTTGTCCAGCAACGCCTGCTCGGTGTCGCGCTGGGTGCTGACCGACACGTACTCGCCGGCCGCCATCGACAGCGCGCCCGCCACCAGGCCCGCCACCCCCGCGGTGAGGATCGTGCCGCGGTCCGCGGTCGCCCCGGCCACCCCGACCACGATGCCGGCGGTCGACACGATGCCGTCGTTGGCTCCGAGCACCCCGGCGCGCAACCAGTTCAGCCGCGCCCCGACGGACTCGGCGTGCTCCTCGCCTTCGTGGGCGGTGGCAGGGTCGATGGCGCTCGTCACGCCTCCACCGTAGACAGGGGACCGCGGCATCGCCAGCGAGGGAAGCCTTGCCTCACAACGGATCCAGGCCGTGGTGCCGCGTCAGGCCTGCGGCGGTGGCGGGTCGACCACGGCGGCGCCGAGCCGTCCGGCCCACTCCTGCGCCCGGTGGGCGAGCTCGACGTCCAGCTGGGTCACGCCGCCCTGCGAGTGCGTCGAGCAGCGCAGCACCACGGTGCGCCAGCGCAGGTCGACGTCCGGGTGGTGGTCCATGTGCTCGGCCTCGTCGGCCACCTCGGCCAGCAGCCGGACGGCGGTGCGGAAGTCGGGCGCCTCGTACGCGCCGCGCAGGGCCGTGCCCTCGCGCCGCCAGCCCGGCAGGTCGCGCAGCTGGCGGTCGACCTCCTCGTCGTCGAGCAGCCGGCTCATGGTGCGAGCCCTAGATCGCGCCACCGGCCGCGGCGGGCGCGGTCGGGTCGGCGGCCTCGCCGGCCATCTCGCGGGCGACGAAGTCCTCGAGGTGGAACAGGTTGTCGCCCGCGCGGTGCGCGATGGCCAGGAGGGTCGTCATCGAGGCGACCTCCTCGACCTGCTCCTTCAGGAACCACTGCATGAACTGCTCGCCGCGGTAGTCGCCCTCGTCGCGAGCCGTGCGGGCCAGGGCCTCGATCTGGCGGGTGACCAGCTTCTCCTGGTCGAGCGCCAGCTCGATCGGCTCGATGACGCCGGCGAAGTCGCTGCGCACCTCGTCGACCCCGGGCACCGCGACCTTCTCGTCGCTGTCGAGCAGGTACTGCACCATCATCATCGCGTGGTTGCGCTCCTCGACCGCCTGCGCGTAGAAGTGCGCGGCCAGCTGGGGCATGTCGTAGTCGTCGAACCACACGGCCACCGCGATGTACTGCTGCGACGCGGTGAACTCGTGCCGGATCTGCTGCCGCAGGAGGTCGAGGAAGGCGGTTCCCATGCGGCGAGCCTAGCGGGGCGTGATCACCCCAGGGCGAGGGCCGCGAGCCGGTCGGCGGTGCCGTTGAAGAGGTCCTGGTCGACCGGGTCCGAGCTGTGCTGCCAGATCGTGTGGTAGCCCCAGCCGGCGGGCAGCGTGCCCACCGACGAGGCGTACCGCGCGACCCACAACGGGTTCACCGCGCCGCGCGAGGTGTTCGACGCGGTGCAGGTGTCCCACCAGTTCGCCGTCGTGTAGATCACCGGGTCGCGGCCGGTCAGCGAGCGGTAGGTGTCGGAGAAGTCCGCCACCCAGGCGACCATCGCGGCCGCCGAGAGGCCGAAGCAGGTCGCGCCGTACGGGTTGTACTCGATGTCGAGCGCCCCGGGCAGGGTGCGGCCGTCGGCCGACCACCCGCCGCCGTGCTGCACGAAGTAGGTGGCCTGCGCCGCGCCGCTCGAGCGGTCCGGCAGGGCGAAGTGGTACGCGCCGCGCGTCATCCCGGCGCCGTACGACCCGTCGTACTGCTGGGCGAACGACGGGTTGGTGTAGCCCGTGCCCTCGGTGGCCTTGACGTACGCGAACGAGATCCCGCTGGCCGCGTACGAGCCCCAGTCCACCGCCCCCTGGTAGTTCGACACGTCGATGCCCTGCGGCTGCCCGGCGAGCGTCGTCCGGGCGACCTCGCGGCCGGGTGATCCGCTGACCTCCCACCCGGCGTACGCGCCGCCCGCCGTCGTGATGCCGGCCGCCCGGGCCGCCGGCGTGGGCCGGGGCGCGGTGGCGGAGGACGACGCCGACGCGGCCGCCGGGACGACGAGCGAGCCGGCGAGCGCCAGCGACGCGGCGACGGGGACGAGGGCGAGGGCACGGCGCGAGCGGGTCATGGCGGTCCTTCGGCAGGTGAGCACGGGGGGTGTCCCGAACGTACCGAGAAGTCCGGAAGGTCCGGGTCAAGCGCCGGCCAAGAACCGGTCAGCCGGTCCGCCCCCGGCGAGCCCGTAGACTCGTGGGGCTCCCCCCACCCTCGATCGTCAGGACCTCTGCATGCCCACGCGCACCCGCGACGACATCCGCAACGTCGCGATCGTCGCCCACGTCGACCACGGCAAGACCACGCTGGTCGACGCGATGCTCTGGCAGTCCGGCGCCTTCGGCGAGCACCAGCACGTCGACGAGCGCGCCATGGACTCCGGCGACCTCGAGCGCGAGAAGGGCATCACGATCCTCGCCAAGAACACCGGCGTCCGGTACACCGGCCCGTCGGCGGCCACGCTCGGCCACCCCGACGGCGTCACCATCAACATCATCGACACCCCCGGCCACGCCGACTTCGGCGGCGAGGTCGAGCGCGGCCTGTCGATGGTCGACGCCGTGTGCCTGCTCATCGACGCGAGCGAGGGGCCGCTGCCGCAGACCCGCTTCGTGCTGCGCAAGGCGCTCGAGGCGCGGCTGCCGGTGATCCTCGTGGTCAACAAGGTCGACCGGCCCGACGCCCGCATCGGCGAGGTCGTCGACGAGACCTACGAGCTGTTCCTCGACCTGGACGCCGAGGAGGACCAGATCGAGTTCCCGATCGTCTACGCCTCGGCCCGCGCCGGTCGGGCCTCGCTGAACCGCCCCGCCGACGGCGGGCTGCCGGACTCCGCCGACCTCGAGCCGCTGTTCGAGACGATCCTGCGCGCGGTGCCGGCGCCGGTGTACGACGACGAGCACCCGTTCCAGGCGCACGTCACCAACCTCGACGCCTCGCCGTTCCTCGGCCGCATCGCCCTGTGCCGCGTGCACGAGGGCGAGGTGCGCAAGGGACAGCAGGTGATGTGGTGCCGCCACGACGGCACGCAGCAGCGGGTGAAGATCACCGAGCTGCTGATGACGCAGGCGCTCGAGCGGCTGCCCGCCGAGCAGGCCGGCCCCGGCGACATCATCGCGATCGCCGGCATCCCCGAGATCACCATCGGCGAGACGCTCGCGGACGTCGACGACCCGCGCCCGCTGCCCCTGATCTCCGTCGACGAGCCCGCGATCTCGATGACGATCGGCACCAACACCTCGCCGCTGGCGGGCCGCGGCCCGACCAAGGGCACCAAGGTGACCGCCCGGCTGGTCAAGGACCGCCTCGACCGCGAGCTCGTCGGCAACGTCTCGATGCGCGTGCTGCCGACCGAGCGGCCCGACGCCTGGGAGGTGCAGGGCCGCGGCGAGCTGGCCCTGGCGATCCTGGTCGAGCAGATGCGCCGCGAGGGCTTCGAGCTCACCGTGGGCAAGCCGCAGGTGGTCACCCGCCAGGTCGACGGCAAGCTGCACGAGCCGGTCGAGCGCCTCACGGTCGACGCGCCCGAGGAGTACCTCGGCGCGATCACCCAGCTGCTCGCCGTCCGCAAGGGCCGCATGGAGCAGATGACCAACCACGGCACCGGCTGGATCCGGATGGAGTTCCTGGTGCCCTCGCGCGGCTTGATCGGGTTCCGCACCGAGTTCTTGACCGAGACCCGCGGCACCGGCATCGCGCACCAGGTCTTCGAGCGCTACGAGCCGTGGTTCGGCGAGCTGCGCACGCGGCCGAGCGGCTCGCTGGTCGCCGACCGCGCCGGTGCGGCCACGCAGTACGCCATGGCCAACCTGCAGGAGCGCGGCACGCTCTTCGTCGACCCCGGCACCGAGGTGTACGAGGGGATGGTGGTGGGGGAGAACTCCCGGGCGGACGACATGGACGTCAACATCACCAAGGAGAAGAAGATGACCAACGTCCGCTCGAACGCGGACGAGCTCGAGCGCCTGGTGCCCGCGCGCAAGCTCTCGCTGGAGCAGTCGCTGGAGTTCTGCCGCGACGAGGAGTGCGTCGAGGTCACGCCGGACGCCGTCCGGATCCGCATGGTGCAGCTCAACGCGCACGAGCGGGAGAAGGCCCGGGGGAGGGCCCGCCGCGCCTGACGCGAGGTGCTCGTGGGCGCGGGGATCCGTGCTCAGCGGTGGTCACGGCACGGTGTCGGAACGGTGTCGAGGGCGAACCGGGCGATACCGCACGAGCGGAGCCAGGTCGCGGCGCGGTCACGATTGGGCAACGGCCCCCGCAGGGTGTTGCTCACCCTGCGGACCACTGGCATAGAGTCCACTCGGCTCGGAGCGGTCCCTACCGAAAGGTTTCCTTCACCATGACGCTTGCGTCGCAGTCTGCGGAGCAGGAGACGCATGTCACCGAAGGAGTGACGGGAGTCCAGGGTCGGTCGCCGTCCCAGATCGCGTGGGGCCGGCTGAAGCGCGACAAGGTCGGCATGATCAGCCTCGGCGTCGTGCTGCTCTACATCGTCGTCGCGATCCTGGCGCCGGTCATCACGCGCATCGCCGGCGTCGACACCGCCTACAACACCAACAACATCGGTGACGGCGGCATGCCGAAGGGCGGCTTCCTCAACAGCGACATCGGCTTCGACCACCTGCTGGGCGTCGAGCCGGTCACCGGCCGCGACATCTTCGCCGAGCTGCTCTACGGCAGCCGCATCTCGCTGCTGGTCGCGTTCCTCGGCACCTTCTTCACCGGCATCATCGGCGTGGTAATGGGGATCATCTCCGGCTTCTCCGGCGGCCGGGTCGACTCGCTGCTCGGCCGGCTGATGGACCTCATCCTCAGCTTCCCGCAGCTGATCCTGCTGATCGCGCTGAGCCCGATCGTCGTCGACCTGTTCGACAAGAAGCTCGGCATCGACGGCAACCCGGCCCGCCTGGCGTTCCTGGTGCTGGTCTTCGCGGTCTTCGGCTGGCCCTACCTCGCCCGCATCATCCGCGGCCAGGTGCTGAGCCTGCGCGAGCGCGAGTTCGTCGAGGCCGCGATCTCGATGGGCGCCTCGACCCGGCGGATCCTGTTCAAGGAGATCCTGCCGAACCTCTGGGTGCCGATCCTCGTGTACTCCTCGCTCCTGCTGCCGTCGTACATCGGCGCGGAGGCGGCCCTGTCGTTCCTGGGCGTCGGCGTCGGCGAGCCCACGCCCACCTGGGGCAAGATGCTCAGCGACTCGGTGAAGTTCTACCAGGTGGCCCCGCTGTACCTGTTCATCCCCGGTACGGCGCTGTTCATCCTCGTGCTCGCCTTCAACCTGCTCGGCGACTCGATCCGCGACGCGCTCGACCCGCGGGCGGGACGCGCGTAAGCACCCACAGACTTCCCGGCCACGCGCCGGGAGCGGCACGTCGCACGCGGCGGGCCGGACGGGCCGAGCAAAAGTCTCGGTCCTTCGACCAGGAGGAGACAACATGGGCAAGGCCAAGACCGGTCTTCGCTTCGTTGCCCTCGCCTCGGTCGGCGCGATTGCGCTGGCCGCGTGCGGCGGGGGGAGCGACGACAACGGCGGCAGCAACAGCGCTGACGGCGGCAAGGGGCAGAAGGGTGGAACTCTCACCTTCCTGACCAACGGCGAGCAGTTCAACCACATCGACCCTCAGCGCAACTACACCGGT
Organism: Angustibacter peucedani; assembly: GCF_054779595.1. Lineage (NCBI taxonomy): Bacteria > Bacillati > Actinomycetota > Actinomycetes > Kineosporiales > Kineosporiaceae > Angustibacter > Angustibacter peucedani. The sequence goes on along the minus strand of NZ_BAAGXY010000010.1, from coordinate 23,607 downwards.
GAGGACCTCGCCTTCTCGAGCGCGTACTTCGCGCGCACGCTGACGGCCTACAAGATCAGCCCCGACGGCACGCAGGCCGGCGAGCTGGTCGGCGACCTCGCCACCGACACCGGCAAGGCGTCGGACGGCGGCAAGACCTGGGCCTTCACCCTGCGCGACGGCGTCAAGTGGGAGGACGGCTCGGACGTCACCTGCGCCGACATCAAGTACGGCATCTCGCGCACGTTCGCCCAGACCGTCATCACGGACGGCCCCACCTACGCGATCAGCCTCCTGGACATCCCCAAGGACAAGGACGGCAACTCGACGTACAAGGGTCCGTACGAGACCTCGAAGAACGACACCGCGGCCTACGACAAGGCCGTCGAGTGCTCGTCGGACGGCAAGACGATCACCTTCCACCTCTCGCAGGCTGCTGGTGACTTCAACTACACCGTCACGCTGTCGGCGTTCGCCCCCGTCCCGAAGGCCAAGGACACCGGCGAGAAGTACGACGACAACGTCGTCTCGAACGGCCCCTACAAGATCACCGAGTACACCAAGGGCCAGCAGATGGTCCTCGAGCGGAACACGAACTGGAGCGCCGCCACGGACTCCTACCGTCCCGCGTACCCGGACAAGATCGTGGTCAAGTTCGCGCTCGAGTCCACCACGATCGACCAGCGCATGATGGCCGACGCCGGTGAGGACCAGTCCGCGATCTCGCGCGACTCGCTCGACACCGCCTCGCTGACGACGGTCTTCAACGACCCGCGCTTCGAGTCGCGCCGCGTGAACGAGTTCGACCCGTACTCGCGGTACATCGCGATCAACACCAAGAAGGTCCCGAACGTCAAGCAGCGCCAGGCGATCCTCGTCGCTGCCGACCGTGCGGCCCTTCGCACCATCGCCGGTGGTTCGTTCGCCGGTGACCTGGCGGACGGCGTCATCAAGCCGAACCTCCCGGCCGACTACGCCAAGTCGGGCATGTGGGACGGCATGTTCGGCGGTCAGGTTCCCGACACGGGCAACCCCGACCTCGCCAAGAAGCTGATCCAGGAGTCGGGCGAGCCGATGCCGACGATCACCTACCAGTACGGCAAGACCCCGGACGCCGACAAGGCTGCCGCTTCGCTGCAGGCCTCGCTGGCCAAGGCCGGGATCAAGCTCAAGCTGTCGCCGCTGCCCCCGGGCGAGTACTACTCCATCGTCCAGGACAAGACGAAGGAGGAGGCCATGGCCTCCGCCGGCTGGGGTCCGGACTGGCTGAACGCCTCGACGGTCATCCCCGAGCTGTTCACGCCGGCTGGTGGCTTCAACCTGTCGCAGGCTGACGACAAGGCCTTCACCGACAAGTCCAACGCGGCCAAGGCCGAGACGGACCGGGCGAAGCAGGGCGAGATGTGGAAGGAGCTGAACAAGGAGGCCATGCAGAACGCGTGGGTCCTCCCGACGCGCTTCGGCCGCGAGCAGCGCCTCGCCGGTTCCAAGGTCGGTGCCGCCAGCGGTGACGGTGGCAAGGTGTACATCTGGGCGCCGTACGGCTCCTGGAGCTACGCCGACCTGTACGTCAAGAAGTGACCTCGAGCTCACGGGGCCGGACTTCTCCGGCCCCGTGAGCCGAGCTCGATCGACCGGCCCGGCGGCGGGGGCGACCCCCCGCCGCCGGGACCACGAGCCGGGCCCCGCGCCCGGTTTCCCGCTGCCCAGAACCCGGAGGCTCCCGTGGGGACCTACATCATCCGGCGCGTCGTCGCGATGATCCTGATGCTCGTCGCGCTGAGCATGGTCGTCTTCCTGCTCTTCCAGGCGCTGCCTGCCGATCCCGCCGCCCTCACGTGCGGCAAGTCGTGCAACCCGCAGGTCATCGCGCAGAACCGGATCCGGCTGGGCTACGACAAGCCCCTGGTCGTCCAGTACGGCCAGTTCGTCAAGGGCATCGTCGCGGGCCGCACGTACGGCAGCGGCAGCCAGACCTTCGAGTGCCCGGCGCCCTGCCTCGGCTACAGCTTCAACCGCGGCGAGAACGTCACGACCCTGATCAAGGACCGGTTCCCGGTGACCGCGGTCGAGTCGGTCGGCGCGTGCATCCTGTGGTTGATCTCCGGCGTCGCCGTCGGCATCCTGGCCGCCCTCAAGCGAGGTCGCTGGCAGGACCGCGTCGGCATGGGCCTGGCGCTGATCGGCTACTCGTTCCCGACGTTCTTCATCGGTCTGGTGCTGCAGTACTTCATCATCTTCAAGTTCAGGATCATGGACTACCCGGCCTACACACCGCTGAAGGAAGACCCGGCGGCCTGGCTGAAGTCCTTCATCCTGCCCTGGATCACCCTGGCCGTGGTGTTCGCCGCGTTCTACTCGCGGCTCACCCGCAACCAGATGCTCGAGACGCTGGGCGAGGACTACATCCGCACCGCGCGGTCGAAGGGCCTGTCCGAGCGCCGGGTCATCGGCAAGCACGGCCTGCGGGCCGGCCTGACGCCGATCGTCACCGCCGCCGGCCTCGACCTGGCCACGCTGCTGGGCGGTGTGGTCATCACCGAGCAGATCTTCGCCCTGCCGGGCCTGGGCTCGCTGGCCCTCGGGTCGGTGCTGCAGTCGGACCTGCCGCTCATCATCGGTACCGTGCTGGTGGCGGCCGCGTTCGTGATCCTGGCCAACCTGGTCGTCGACCTGCTGTACGCCGTCATCGACCCGAGAGTGAGACTGGCATGAGCTTCCTCGAGGTGGAGGACCTCCACGTCCAGTTCACGACCGACGACGGCGTCGTCCGGGCCGTCGACGGCGTGTCGTTCGAGGTCGACAAGGGCCGCACGCTCGCCATCGTCGGCGAGTCCGGCTCGGGCAAGTCGGTCACCAGCGGCGCCGTCATGGGCCTGCACAACCGCAAGCGCACCAAGATCACCGGCTCGATCCGGCTGGACGGCGAGGAGCTCGTCACCGCCTCGCCGAACCGGCTGCGCGAGCTGCGCGGCAAGCGGATGTCGATGATCTTCCAGGACCCGCTGAGCTCGCTGCACCCCTTCTACACGATCGGCAACCAGCTGGTCGAGGCCGTGCAGGTGCACCGCGACATCAACAAGACCGACGCCCGCAAGCGCGCCGTCGAGCTGCTCAAGAAGGTCGGCATCCCCAACGCCGAGCGCCGGGCGAACGAGTACCCGCACCAGCTCTCGGGCGGCATGCGCCAGCGCGTCATGATCGCGATGGCGCTGATCAACGACCCCGACCTGCTCATCGCCGACGAGCCCACCACGGCGCTCGACGTCACGGTGCAGGCGCAGATCGTCGAGCTGCTGAACGAGCTGCAGTCCGAGTTCGGCACCGCGATCATCCTGATCACCCACGACCTCGGCGTCGTGGCCGAGACCGCCGACGACGTCGCCGTCATGTACGGCGCGCGCGTCGTCGAGCGCGGCACGGTGCGCGACATCTTCTACCGCCCGCAGATGCCCTACACCTGGGGCCTGCTGAGCTCGCTGCCGCGGCTGGACGACGCGGGTGGCGGTCGCCTGTCGCCGATCCCCGGCCAGCCGCCGTCGCTGATCAACCTGCCGCAGGGCTGCGTGTTCCGCCCGCGCTGCCAGTACCACCAGTTCGTCACCGACGGCCGCTGCGACACCGTCCGCCCCGAGCTCGACGAGGTCGCCGAGGGCCACGCGGCCCGCTGCCACCTCACGCCCGAGGACAAGCAGCGCCTGGCCGCCGAGCGCCTCGCCTCGGTCAACCCCAACGCCGTCGAGAAGGAGGGCGCGTGAGCGACCCGATCCTCAAGGTCACCGACCTGCAGAAGTACTTCCCGATCCGCGAGGGCCTGCTCAAGCGGCACGTCGGGGACGTCAAGGCCGTCGACGGCGTGACGTTCGGGGTCGACGAGCGCCAGACCGTCGGCCTGGTCGGCGAGAGCGGCTGCGGCAAGTCCACCGCCGGCCGCACCATGCTCAAGCTGCTCGAGCCCAGCGGCGGCAAGATCGAGTACCAGGGCCGTGACATCACCGGGCTGTCCCGCAAGGAGATGGTCCCGCTGCGTCGCGAGATGCAGATGATCTTCCAGGACCCGTACAACTCGCTGAACCCGCGCCACACGGTGGGCACGATCATCGGCGCGCCGTACGACGTCCAGGGCGTCACCCCCAAGGGCGGGGTCAAGGCCGCGGTCCAGGACATCATGGAGCGCGTCGGGCTCAACCCCGAGCACTACAACCGCTACCCGAACGAGTTCTCGGGCGGCCAGCGCCAGCGCATCGGCATCGCCCGAGCGGTCACGCTGCGCCCCAAGGTGATCATCGCCGACGAGCCGGTCTCGGCCCTCGACGTCTCGATCCAGGCGCAGGTCGTCAACCTGCTCGAGGACATCCAGGACGAGTTCGGCCTGAGCTACGTCGTCATCGCGCACGACCTGTCCGTGGTGCGCCACATCTCGGACCGCGTCGCGGTGATGTACCTCGGCCACCTGGTCGAGTTCGCCGACGCCGACGACCTGTACAACGCGCCGCTGCACCCGTACACCAACGCGTTGCTGTCGGCCGTGCCGGTGCCGGACCCCGACCTCGAGACCACGCGCGACCGGATCCTGCTGCAGGGCGACCTGCCCTCGCCGTCCGACCCGCCGTCGGGCTGCGTCTTCCGCACCCGGTGCTGGAAGGCCCAGGACCGCTGCGCCACCGAGATCCCGCTGCTGCGCGAGCTGACCCCGGGGCACACGGTGGCCTGCCACTTCCCGGAGCAGGACGCCAAGGCGGCTCCGGCGAAGGACGCCGAGCCCGCCCTCGGGTGAGCCCAGGACGACACGCGGCCGAGCCGGCAGCGGGCGACGAGCCCGCTCGCCGGCTCGTCCTCGTCCACGCCCACCCCGACGACGAGACGCTCACGACGGGCTTCACCATGGCCCGCTACGCGGCCGAGGGCGCGCACGTCGCGCTGGTGACCTGCACCCTCGGCGACGAGGGCGAGGTCATCCCGCCGCACCTGCAGCACCTCGAGAGCAGCCGGGACGACGCGCTGGGCCCGCACCGCGAGCGCGAGCTGGCGCGCGCCGTCCGGGCCCTCGGCGACGTCGACCAGCGCCTGCTCGGCGACGGCCGGTGGCGCGACTCGGGCATGGCGTGGCTCGCGCCGGGCATCGCCGGCGAGGTGCACGCCGACCGAGAAGCGTTGCACCCCAACGCTTTCGTGCGCGCCGACCTCGACGAGGCGGCCGGGTTGCTGGCCGACGTCCTGCGCGAGGTGCGCCCGCAGGTCGTCGTCACCTACGACCCGCAGGGCGGGTACGGCCACCCCGACCACGTGATGGCCCACCGGGTGACGACCCGGGCGGTCGAGCTGGCGCGCGCGGACGGCGACCGGCCGGGCTGGGCGGTGCACGCCGTGCACTGGGTGCAGGTCGCGCAGTCCTGGGCCGACGCCGACCGCCGCGCGGTGCTGGCCGCCGCGGCCGACGGGCGGCTGCCGGCCGGCCTGCACCCGCCGCTGCACGACCAGGAGCACCCGCCCGCCGTCGTCCCGGACGCCGCGCTCGACGTCGTCGTCGAGGCACCCCAGCAGCTGCCATCCGTGGTGGCCGCGCTGCAGGCCCACGAGACCCAGGTGGTCGTCGACCCGCCGTGGTTCGCGCTGTCGAACGGCGAGGCCCACCGGCTCACCGCGCGCGAGGGGTTCCGCCGGGTGAGCGGGCCCCGCGCGGCCGTACCGGGACGCGTCGCGGACGACCTGTTCGCCGGCCTCGACCTGTACCCGCCGCAGGTGTCTTGACGCGCACCTGACCTGGCGTCACGCTGCGTGACGGGGGCGGGACCAGCCGGGTGAGCCAGCGCGCATCGGTGCTCGCGATGGGCGACCCTGGAGCATCAGCGCGCTGGCTGCCAGCGCCCCGACGACGGGGAGAGCCAAGTGTTCCGGACCTCGGTGCCGACGACGAGCCTGCTGCAGCAGGCCTCGGGCCCCACGCCGCTCAAGGACGCCGACGTCTCGCGCACGCGCGAGCGCACCCGTCAGCGCCGCCTCACCCGGCTGGCCGTCGTCGGCGGTGCCGTGCTGGTGTGGATGTGGTGGCGGCTGCTCAGCGGCGACCCGGTCGGGCGCCCGCACCTGCCGTCCGTCGACCCGCTCTACCTGATGGCCGGCGCGTTCTTCCTCGTCATGATCCTGGCCGTCCTGGCCTCGACCTTCGTCACCGGCCGCTCGCCGCACGTCGTCGTCCGGCCCGAGCAGATCGACGTCACGCTGGACGACGTCGTGGGCATCGACGTCGTCAAGGCCGAGGTCGTGCGCACGCTCAACCTGTTCCTGGCGCACCGGACCTTCACCACCGAGATGGGCGGCCGGGCCCGTCGGGGCGTGCTGTTCGAGGGCGCCCCCGGCACCGGCAAGACGCACACGGCGAAGGCGCTGGCCAAGGAGGCCGGCGTCCCGTTCCTCATGGCCACGGCCACGTCCTTCCAGTCGAGCATGCAGGGCGCCTCGCAGCGCCAGATCCGCAACTTCTTCAAGGCCCTGCGCAAGGCGGCCCGTCAGTACGGCGGCGCGATCGGCTTCATCGACGAGTTCGACGCCATCGCCCTGACCCGCCCGAGCGGTGCAGCCATGACCGCGGCACCCAGCAGCGCGGCGTCCGGCGCCCTGCTCGGGTGCGGCGGCCTCACCGGGCTGCCCATGAGCGGCTCGGCCGGCGGCGGTGCGGTGCAGACCGCGTTCGTCGGCCAGGGCGACAGCCAGATGACCGTCAACGAGCTGCTCGTGCAGATGCAGTCGTTCGACCAGCCCACCGGCGGGCAGAAGCTGCGCGGCAAGCTCACCGACCTGGCCAACCTGGTGCTGCCGAGCCACCGCCAGCTCAAGGGCCCGGGCGTGCCGTGGGCCAACATCATGCTGCTCGCCTCGACCAACACCGCCGACCGGCTCGACCCCGCGCTCATGCGCCCGGGCCGGTTCGACCAGCGGCTGACCTTCGACCTGCCCTCCAAGGCCGGACGTCGGCAGATCGTCGACCACTTCCTGGCCAAGAAGGCGCACGAGCCGGCCCTGGACTCCGACGACCGCCGCGACGCGCTCGCCGCGATCACCCAGGGCTACAGCCCGGCCATGCTCGAGGGCCTGCTCGACGAGGCGCTGGTGCGCGCGGTCGAGGCCGGACGTCGGCAGATGAGCTGGAAGGACGTCGAGCACGCGCGCATGATCACCGAGATCGGCCTCGGCCAGCCGGTGGGCTACACCGAGCACGAGGAGCGGCTGATCGCGACGCACGAGGCCGGGCACGCCACCGTCGCCTGGCTCGTCGCCCCGCAGCGCCGCCTCGAGGTCCTCACCATCATCAAGCGGCGCGACTCGCTCGGGCTGCTCGCCCACGGCGACGTCGAGGACGTCTACACGCGCTCGCGCTCCGAGCTGCGCTCGCTGGTGCAGGTGGCGTTCGGCGGCCAGGTCGCCGAAGAGCTGTTCTTCGGCGACGTCTCGACCGGCCCCGGCGGCGACCTGCTCTACGCCACCAACGTCGCGGCGCAGATGGTCGGTGCGGCCGGCATGGTCGACACCCTGGTGTCGTACGCGGCCATCAACGGCTCGGCGCTCAACGACTCCAACCTCGTCGGCCGGGTGCTCGGCGACAGCGAGGGCCGCCGCATGGTCGAGGACCTGCTGCAGCAGCAGAAGAGCGTGGTGCGCGACCTGATGCGCGCCAACCAGCACCTCGTCGAGGCGCTGCGCGACGCGCTGCTGGAGCGGCACGAGCTGATCGGACCCGAGATCTCGGCCGTGCTGCGCGAGGCCCAGGCCCGCCACGAGGCGAGCGAGCCCGCCGCCCCCGGCCTGGTCGACGGCGACGACGCACCGCGCGCGCGTGGCGTGCGGTGGGACGCCGCCGACGGCGACGGCGACGGCGTGGTCATCGACCTGACCGGCAAGGAGCCCCGCGTACGCTGACCCGGTGCCGGCGACCCTGGTCAAGCTCGTCCTGGCGGCCGTCGGCGGGGTGCTCGTCGCAGCCGTCGGCAGCGCCGTGCACCAGGCCGTGGCCGGCGCCCACCGCTGGCCGGTCGGGCTGCTGCTCGCCCTCGGCCTGACCGCCCTGTGGGGCGCGCTGCTCGGACGTCGGGCGGTGCCGGCCCTGGTGCGCGTCGCGGGCGTTGCGGGCTGGACCCTCGTGGTGCTGCTCGTGTCGCCGCGGCGGCCCGAGGGCGACGTCCTGGTGCCGGGCAACGGCCGTGGCTACGGCTGGATGCTGGCCGGCTTCGCGCTGCTCGTCGTCCTGGCGGTGCTGCCCGCGCGCGCCGCTGCCGACCCCCGCAGCTAGGGTCGGGGAGTGACCAGCGCGGTGCCGTCGTCCCGCCCGGAGCCGCTCGGCTCCGAGGCCGACGTCGCGCGCTTCCGGCGGGCCATGGCCCGCTTCGCGACGGGCGTCACGGTGGTCACGACGGTGGTCGACGGCATCGACCACGCGATGACGGCGAGCGCCTTCACCTCGGTGTCTCTCGAACCGCTGCTGGTGCTGGTGTGCGTCGAGCAGGAGGCGCGGTTCCACGACGCGGTCACCGAGGCCGGCGTGTGGGGCGTGAGCGTCCTGGACGAGCACGCGCGCCCCGCCTCGCAGTGGCTGGCGACGCGCGGACGGCCCCTGCACGGCCAGCTCGACCGCGTCGCGCACCACCGTGCGCCGGCCAGCGGCGTGGCCCTGCTCGACCAGTCCCTGGCGGCGCTCGAGTGCCGGACGACGGCCGTGCACCCGGCGGGCGACCACTCGATCGTCCTGGGTGAGGTGCTCGGGATCGAGCTGCCCGACAGCCCCGAGGGACCTCTGCTGTACCACCGCGGCGCCTACACCCACCTGCGCTGAGCCTAGGCTGAGACGGGTGAGCGCCCTGCTGGGGCTCGGATGAGCCCGCTCGTCGACCGTCTGCCGGCCGACCCGCGCCGCCGCGCGGTCGCCGCGGGCGGGGCCGTCGTCGTGCTGCTCGCCGTGGTCTACCTCGGCACGGCGGCCTGGGCGGGCACCCGCACTGCTCGCGGAACCACCGTCGCGGGCGTGGACGTCGGCGGGCTCGACCGCACCACGGCCCGCCAGCGGCTGGACCGCGCGCTCGGGCCCAAGGCGGACGCGCCGCTGCCGGTGCAGGTGGGCGAGGCCGAGGCGCAGGTCGTGCCGTCGCAGGCTGGCCTCGGGATCGACACCACGGCGACGGCCGACCGGCTGGTCGGCTTCTCGCTGTCACCGGCCAGGCTGTGGGACCACCTGCACGGCGCCGGCCCGGCCGACCTGGTGACGACCACCGACCAGTCCGCGCTGGAGCGCTCGGTCGCGGCTCTCGCCGACGACCTCGACCAAGAGGGTGCCGACGGCGGCATCACGTTCTCGGCCGACGGGGCGGCGCTCAGCTCCTCGGTCGAGGGACGCACGGTCGACCGCGCCGCCGCCGCCCGCACCCTGGCCGACCGCTGGTACCGCGACGCCCACGTCCGCCTGCCCGCGACGGTGCGCGAGCCCGAGGTGGCGGCCGACGTCCTGCAGCGGGCGTTCGACGAGTTCGCCCTGCCCGCGACGTCCGCCCCGATCACCGTGCGGGTGGGCGGGCGACGCGTCACCGTGCCGGTCGCCCGCCTCGCCCCCACGCTGTCGGCCGAGCCCGACGGCAAGGGCGGGATCACCCCGGCGGTCGACGGCACGGCCCTCGCGAAGGTCGTGCGCGCGATCGACCCGGACGTCGAGACCGCACCGCGGGACGCGACGATCGCCGTCGTGGGTGGCAAGCCGGTCACCCGCGAGGGCCGTCCCGGTCGCCGGCTGGACCCCGGGACCCTGGCGGCGGCCGTGCTGCCCGCGCTGACGTCGTCCGGCCGCACGGCGCGGGTCGAGCCCGCGCTCGTGCAGCCCGAGGTGACCACGAAGGCTCTGAAGGACCTCGGCATCGTCGAGCGCGTGTCGACCTTCACCACCGCCTTCCCGTTCAACCCGCCGCGCACCAGCAACATCCGGCTCGCGGCGAGCGTCCTCGACGGCACGGTGGTGAAGCCGGGGCAGACGTTCTCGCTGAACGCGGCGCTCGGCCAGCGCACCAAGGAGAAGGGCTACCAGCAGGCTCCGGTCATCAACGGCGGGCGCCTGACGCGCGACTACGGCGGCGGCATCTCGCAGGTGTCGACGACGCTGTTCAACGCCGTGTTCTTCGCCGGGCTGGACTCGGTGCAGCACAAGGCCCACTCGTTCTACATCTCGCGGTACCCCGAGGGCCGCGAGGCGACGGTGTCGTGGCCGGACGTCGACCAGAAGTTCCGCAACGACTCGGGTCACGGGATCCTGATCAAGACCGCGGTGTCCGAGAGCGACGTGACGGTGTCGTTCTACGGCACCAAGGTCTGGGACGTCGAGGCGCTGAAGAGCCCGCGCACCAACGTGAAGCAGCCGCGCACGATCCACGACACGGACGGCGACTGCGTCGAGCAGAGCCCCAGCACCGGCTTCGACGTCACGGTCACGCGGGTGTTCAAGCGGGACGGCCGTCAGGTGCGCACCGAGAAGTTCTTCACGCGGTACATCCCCGAGGACCACGTCACCTGCGGTTGATCCGGTAGTGGTACCCGTGGTGCGGCGCGAAGCCAACACCGGCGTACAACCCTTGTGCCGCAACGTTCTTCTCGGCCACCTGCAGGTACATCGAGCGGTCGCCGCGCTCGAGCGCCCACTCGGCCAGCGCGCCCATCACCAGGCTGGCCAGGCCGCGCCGCCGGTGCCGCGGCGTCACCTCCATCGCGCTCACGCCGGTCCAGCCGCGCGAGGACGCGGCGCGCCCCACCGCGACGGTGCCGGACGACGAGCGCACCGACACGAAGGTCTGCGCCGGTGCCGAGAGCAGCAGGCGGCGCGCGACGGGCGGCAGCTCCTGGCCGCGGTAGCGGTAGACGGCCAGCCAGTCGTCGTCCGGCTCGTCGTCCAGCGTCAGCTCGAGGTCGGCCGGGAGCCCCGGCTGCCCGGGCACGACGACGGCGGCGGCGACCTCGCGCGGCGCCGCCGTCAGCACCAGGGTCGGGGTGTCGAGCGCGTAGCCGCGGGCTCGCAGCTCGGTGTCGACGGCGCTGTCGCGAGCGGGTGGGCCGTCGTCCTCGGCGGGGGCGGCGCGCGCGTCCAGCGGCCAGGGCAGCCCGAACCGCGCCGGCAGCCCGCGCTCGCCGTACCAGGCCTCCACGGCGTCGACGGCGGCCTCGAGCGGGAGGCCCGGGTCGCCCACGGCGAGCGCCGAGTTGGCGCGTCCGGTGAAGCCCTCGGCCGCTCGCAACCGCCAGCCCTGGCCCGGCGCGCCGAGCCAGGCGAGCTCGAGCGGGCGCCAGCCGTCGGCCGCGACGTCCTCGAGCTGCTCCCAGCCGAGCGCGCGGTGCGGTGCGCCGCGCCGGGTGGGCGCCGGGGGGACGGCCTTGCCCGCGACGACCTCGCTGATCGCCACGGCCACCTCGCCGTGCCGGGTGCGCACGCGCACCAGCCCGTCGCCGTCCGCGTCCCACGCCAGCAGCTCGCCGAGCAGGTCGCCGACCCGCCCGCCGCCCAGCCGGCGGCGCACCACGACCCGCTGGCCGACCAGGTCGGGACCGAGGCGGGGGACGACGCGCGACGACACGGGGACCCTCCCTGTTCGCTGCTGGGGCGCTGTCCGCGATACTAGGCGGCGGACCTGGCGTGCGACGCGCCAGTCGCAGCCACGGCGGCCCCAGCGCCGACCGCACGAGGAGGAACGCACCGTGACGTACGTCATCGCCCAGCCCTGCGTCGACCTCAAGGACAAGGCGTGCATCGAGGAGTGCCCGGTCGACTGCATCTACGAGGGTGAGCGGTCGCTGTACATCCACCCCGACGAGTGCGTCGACTGCGGTGCCTGCGAGCCGGTCTGCCCGGTCGAGGCCATCTACTACGAGGACGACGTCCCCGAGCAGTGGAAGGACTACTACACGGCCAACGTGGAGTTCTTCGACGACCTCGGGTCGCCCGGCGGCGCCGCCAAGCTCGGCGTGATCGCCAAGGACCACCCGGTCATCACGGCCCTGCCGCCGCAGGAGCACGACGAGTAAGAGGGTGCGTCTCCCCGACTTCCCCTGGGACTCGCTCGCCGGTGCGGCGGCGCGGGCCCGCTCGCACCCCGACGGCATCGTCGACCTGTCCGTCGGCACGCCGGTCGACCCCACGCCGGACGTCGTCCAGGAGGCGCTGCGGGCGGCGTCGGACGCGCCCGGGTACCCGCAGACCTGGGGCACGCCGGACCTGCGTGAGGCGGTCGCCCGCTGGTACGCCCGCCGTCGCGGCGTGCCGGACGTCGACCCGGACGGCGTGCTCCCCACCGTCGGTTCCAAGGAGCTCGTCGCCTGGCTGCCCACCCTGCTGGGGCTCGGCGCCGGCGACGTCGTCGTCCACCCGCAGGTGGCGTACCCGACGTACGACGTCGGGGCGCGGATCGCGGGCGCGACCCCGCTCCCGGCCGACGGCACCGCGCAGGTCGGGCCGGGGCCGGTGCGGCTGGTGTGGCTGAACTCGCCGTCCAACCCGACCGGCCGCGTGCTCGGCCGGGCGCACCTGGCCAAGGTCGTCGAGTGGGCGCGCGCCCGCGGCGCGGTCGTGGCCAGCGACGAGTGCTACGCCGAGCTGGGCTGGGAGGGCGAGCACGTCGACGGCGTGCCGAGCGTGCTCGACCCCGAGGTCTGCGGCGGCTCGCACGAAGGGCTGCTCAGCGTCTACTCGTTGTCGAAGCAGTCGAACCTCGCCGGGTACCGCGCGGCCTTCGTGGCCGGCGACCCGGCGCTCGTCGGCCGGCTGCTCGAGGTGCGCAAGCACGCCGGGATGATCGTGCCGTGGCCGGTGCAGCGGGCGATGCTCGCCGCGCTGGACGACGACGCGCACGTCGCGGAGCAGAAGGCGCGGTACGCCGCGCGGCGGGCGGTGCTGGCGCCGGCGCTGCGGGCCGCGGGGTTCCGCGTCGACCACTCCGAGGCCGGGCTGTACCTGTGGGCGACGGCCGACCAGCCGGCGATGCAGACCGTCGACCGGCTCGCCGCGGGCGGCCTGCTGGTGGCCCCGGGCACCTTCTACGGCGCGGCCGGTGCACGGCACGTGCGGGTGGCGCTGACGGCGTCCGACGAGCGGGTCGGGGCGGCCGCCGCGCGGCTGCGCTCGGGCACGGTCTGAGCCCCGGACCGCGTCCGCGGGGTGGGCCCTGATTGGTGGAGGGTCGGTACCGCCCGGTAGCGTCGTCGGTGAACTGCGGCCGCTCATGACGCGCGCCGCCGGCCGCGCCGACGCGATCCGTGGGGTGGTCGACGAGGACGAAGGAGCGGACGACATGGCAGACGACGCGATTCTCAAGCACGCCGGCGGCGAGCTGACCCTCACGGGCGAGGCGGCGACCGACGGCGAGGACGCGTACAACATCTCGCCGCTGCTCAAGGAGACCGGGCACGTCACGCTCGACCCCGGGTTCGTCAACACGGCGTCCTGCCGCTCGGCCATCACCTACATCGACGGCGACGCGGGCATCCTGCGCTACCGCGGCGTGCCGATCGAGCAGCTGGCCGAGAAGTCGACGTTCCTCGAGACCACCTACCTGCTGATCTACGGCGAGCTGCCCACCCAGGCCGAGCTCGACGACTTCGACCAGCGGATCCGCCGGCACACGCTGCTGCACGAGGAGCTCAAGCGCTTCTTCGAGGGCTTCCCCCGCGACGCCCACCCGATGCCGGTGCTGTCGTCGGCCGTCTCGGCGCTGTCGACCTTCTACCAGGACTCGTTGAACCCCTTCGACGAGGAGCAGGTCGAGATCTCGACCGTGCGCCTGCTGGCCAAGCTGCCGACGATCGCGGCCTACGCGTACAAGAAGAGCGTCGGCCAGCCGATGCTCTACCCCGACAACTCGCTCGGCCTGGTCGACAACTTCCTGCGCATGACGTTCGGCTTCCCGGCCGAGCCGTACGAGGTGGACCCGACGCTGAGCAAGGCGCTCGACCAGCTGTTCATCCTGCACGCCGACCACGAGCAGAACTGCTCGACGTCCACCGTGCGCCTGGTCGGCTCCTCGCAGGCCAACCTGTTCGCCTCGGTCTCGGCCGGCATCAACGCGCTCTTCGGCCCGCTGCACGGCGGCGCCAACCAGGCTGTGCTCGAGATGCTCGAGGGCATCCAGCGCTCGGACGACGACGTCGACTCCTTCATGACCAAGGTCAAGAACAAGGAGAAGGGCGTGCGCCTGATGGGCTTCGGGCACCGCGTCTACAAGAACTACGACCCGCGCGCGGCGATCATCAAGAAGACCGCCGACCAGGTGCTGCAGCAGCTCGCGGGCGGCGACGAGCTGCTCGAGATCGCGCTGCGGCTCGAGGAGATCGCGCTGGCCGACGACTACTTCGTCGAGCGCAAGCTGTACCCGAACGTCGACTTCTACACGGGCCTGATCTACAAGGCGATGGGCTTCCCCACGCGGATGTTCACCGTGCTGTTCGCCCTCGGCCGGCTGCCCGGCTGGATCGCCCAGTGGCGCGAGATGATCCAGGACCCCGAGACCAAGATCGGCCGCCCGCGCCAGCTCTACGTCGGCGCCACCGAGCGCGACTACCAGGCCATCAGCTCGCGCTGACCGGCTCGTCGGGGCCTCGTGTCAGGCGGGTGGGGCGTCCTCGGTGAACATCACCACGACGCCCGAACCGCCGTCGGACGACGCGCGCCACCCGTCGTCCGGCTTCGCGCGGTCCCACAGCCGGCCGTCGACGTAGACGCGGGCGATCCCGAAGCGCTCGCTGGACCCCACCGCGTACTGCGCCAACGACCAGGCCAGGGTGCGGTCGGGCTCGGCCAGCCGCACGCCCGCGGCGCCACCACCGGAGAGCCGGGTCGAGCGCACCGTGGTCTGCTCGCGCCCGAGCCCCTTCAGGAACGGCGCGACCCCCGCGGCGCCGGACGCCTTCGAGTCCGGGTCGAGGCGGCAGGTCAGCGCGGACGTCGAGTGGCCGGTCAGGGCCGAGGCGTAGACGCGGCCCTCGGGCTCGTGGTCGGCGTAGGCCTCGGGGAACGCGCTGCGCTGCACCCGCTGCGCCACCTTGGTGATCTCCATCGAGCGGTAGCCGTCGATCTTGACCAGCACGTCGTAGAAGGCGTTGGTCGCGTAGACCGGGTCGGTCACCTGGGCCTTGGTGCCCCAGCCCTGCGACGGCCGCTGCTGGAAGAGCCCGAGCGAGTCGCGGTCGCCGTAGTCGAGGTTGACGAACTTCGACTCCTGGCGGGCCGTGGCCAGCGCGATCGTCGCCGCCCGTGCCGGCAGGCCGCGCTTGACCGAGATCCCGGCGATCGTGGCGACGTTGGCCATCTGCTCGGGCGAGACCTCGAACGACGTCCCGTTGGCGGTGGCCTGGCACGACGGCGACCCGAACGGCGTCGCGACGTGCTTGAGCTGCAGGACGACGAACCCGACCACCGCGACCACCACGAGGGCGACGACGGCGTTGCGGACGACCCGCCCTCGGTGCGAGAGCCTCACCAGCGCCGCCTAGTTCGCGTGCAGGGCGGCGTTGAGCTCGACGGTGGTGCCCGGCCGGGCCACCATCTCGACGCGTCCGGACGTGGAGTTGCGGCGCAGCAGCATGTTCGAGGTGCCCGACAGCTCGCGCGCCTTGACCACCGTGCCGGCGTGCTCGCCGTCCGCGACGGTGACCTTGGTGCCGGCGGTGACGTAGAGGCCGGCCTCGACCACGCAGTCGTCGCCGAGGCTGATCCCGATGCCGGCGTTGGCGCCGAGCAGGCAGCGCCGGCCGACCGAGACGACGTCCTTGCCGCCGCCCGACAGCGTCCCGAGGATCGACGCGCCGCCGCCGATGTCGGAACCGTCGCCGACGACGACGCCGGCGACGATGCGGCCCTCGACCATCGAGGTCCCGAGGGTGCCGGCGTTGTAGTTGACGAAGCCCTCGTGCATGACCGTCGTCCCGCTGGCGAGGTGCGCGCCGAGGCGCACGCGGTCGGCGTCGGCGATCCGGACGCCGGACGGGACGACGTAGTCGACCATCCGCGGGAACTTGTCGATGCCGTAGACGGTGACGCGCTCGCCGCCGACCATCAGCCGCAGCCGCGTGGCCTCGAAGTCCTCGACGGCGCACGGACCCGCGCTGGTCCAGACCACGTTGGCGAGCACGCCGAAGATGCCGTCGAGGTTCTGTCCGTGGGGCGCGACGAGCCGGTGCGAGAGCAGGTGCAGGCGCAGGTAGGCGTCCGCGGGGTCGGCGGGGGCGACGTCCAGGTCGATCTCGGTGCGCACCACCGACACCCGCACGCCGCGCACCGGGTCGGTGCGCTCCAGCGCCGCCAGCTCGGCGGGGACGTCGAACGGCCCGCTCTGCTCGGGCGCCGGCCCCAGCGCGGGGGAGGGGTACCAGACGTCCAGCACCTGGCCGGCGTCCGTCGTCGTGGCGAGGCCGTGGCCCCAGGCGGCGCGGGTGTCGGTCATGGCGTCCAGGGTAGAGGGACGGGCTGGGCCGAGACCCGGCTAGGGTCGGGGGCCATGAGCGCGCCCGTCCTCGACCTGTTGTCCGACCCCGTCGACCTGACCCAGGTGCTGTGCGACGTCGAGTCGGTGAGCGGCGACGAGCGCACGATCGCGGACGCCGTCGAGACCGCGCTGCGCGCGCTGCCGCACCTGGCGGTCACCCGCCACGGCGACGCGGTCGTGGCCCGCACCGAGCTCGGCCGGGGCGAGCGCGTGGTGCTCGCCGGTCACCTCGACACCGTGCCGCTGGCGGCCGAGCGCAACCTGCCGACCTGGTACGACGGCGACTTGCTGTTCGGCCGCGGCACGTGCGACATGAAGAGCGGCGTCGCGGTGCAGCTGGCGCTGGCCGCCCGGCTGCCCGAGCCGAACCGCGACATCACGTTCGTCTTCTACGACGGCGAGGAGGTCGAGTCCGAGCGCAACGGCCTGGGCCGCATCTCCCGCGAGGCGCCCGAGCTGCTCGCCGCCGACTTCGCGATCCTCCTCGAGCCGACCTGCGTGCGCGTCGAGGGCGGCTGCAACGGCACCATGCGGGTCGAGGTCACCACGCACGGCAAGGCCGCCCACAGCGCGCGCGCCTGGATGGGCGAGAACGCGATCCACGCCGCCGGGGCGGTGCTCAACCGGCTCGCCGCCTACGAGACGCAGGACGTCGAGGTCGAGGGCCTGGTCTACCGCGAGAGCCTCAACGCGGTGCTGGTCAACGGCGGGGTCGCCGGCAACGTCATCCCGGACCGCTGCGTCGTCACGGTCAACTACCGCTTCGCTCCCAGCAAGAGCGTGCAGGACGCCGAGCACCACCTGCGCGAGCTGTTCACCGGCTTCGACGTCGAGGTGACCGACGCCGCGCCCGGCGCGCGCCCCGGGCTCGACCGCCCGATGGCCAAGGCCTTCGTCGAGACGGTGGGCGAGGAGCCCGGCCCCAAGTACGGGTGGACGGACGTCGCGCGGTTCAGCGAGATCGGCGTCCCGGCGGTGAACTTCGGCCCGGGCGACCCGCTGAAGGCCCACGCCGACGACGAGCACGTGCCGGTCGGCGAGATCCGCGACTGCCTGCGCCTGCTGGAGGCCTGGCTGGCATAGCGTGGCGCCATGACGAGTCCCAAGGCCTCGGACGAGCACGCGTACCGCAAGGGTCCGGTGACCCTGCGCGGCGACCTGGTGCCCGAGGAGACCACCGACCAGCGGCTGCTCGACTCGCGCGGCCCGGCCGACTGGGTGCACACCGACCCGTGGCGCGTGCTGCGCATCCAGAGCGAGTTCGTCGAGGGCTTCGGCGCGCTGGCCGAGCTGGGGCGGGCGGTGAGCGTCTTCGGATCGGCCCGCACGACGCCGGACTCCCCGACGTACGCGCTCGGCGTCGAGGTCGGACGTCGGCTGGCCGAGGCCGGCTACGCCGTGATCACCGGCGGCGGCCCGGGCACGATGGAGGCCGCCAACAAGGGCGCGAGCGAGGCCGGCGGCGTCTCGGTCGGGCTCGGCATCGAGCTGCCGTTCGAGCAGGGCATCAACGACTACGTCGAGCTCGGCATCAACTTCCGCTACTTCTTCGCCCGCAAGACGATGTTCGTGAAGTACGCCGAGGGCTTCGTGGTGCTGCCGGGCGGTTTCGGCACCTGCGACGAGCTGTTCGAGGCCCTCACGCTGGTGCAGACCCAGAAGGTCACGCGGTTCCCGATCGTGCTGCTCGGCACGACGTACTGGGGCGGGCTGCTCGACTGGCTGCGCAGCGCCGCGCTCGACCACGGCACGATCAACGAGCGCGACCTCGCGCTGCTGACGCTGACGGACGACGTCGACGAGGCCGTGCGCGTCATCCGCGAGTCCGACCAATCCCTGGACAGCCCGCGCGACCCTGCGTGACCATGGGTCATGACCGTCTCGCCGCTGCCGTCACGGGGAACCGTGCTGGTGGGCCGCGACGTCGCGGGCCGCACGCTGCGGGTGAGCTCGCACCCCGAGGCCGGCCGGGTGGTGCTGTCGATCTGGCAGGACACCACGTGCCTGGCGACCGTGCGGCTGGCGGAGGACGACGTCCCCGACCTGGTGCGCACCCTGGCCGCGGGGCTGGTGGCCCGACCCGGCGTGGCCGAGGCCGGCTGACCGCACGTAGCGCCGCATGAGCCCCGACCGTCCCGAGCCGGTCGACGCCGCCAGAAGCCTTGTGGCGCAGCGCTTCCCCGATGCCCTGGCCGCGTGGCTCGGTGGCAGCGTGGTGCGCGGTGACGCGTCGCCGACGTCCGACCTCGACGTCACGGTGCTGCTGCCCGGGCCGCCGGCGCCGTACCGCGACTCGACCCACCACGAGGGGTGGCCGGCCGAGCTCTTCGTGCACACCGAGGCCTCGCTCGTGCACTACCGCGGCACGGACCAGGACCGTCGCCAGCCCACGATCCAGCGGTTGGTCGGCGAGTCGCTGGTGCTGGTCGACCCGAGCGGGCGCGGCGCGGAGCTGCAGGCGGCGGCGCGGGCCGAGATCGCCGCCGGTCCGCGGCCGCTGTCGCCCGACGAGCTCGCGTCGGCCCGCTACGCCGTCACCGACCAGCTCGACGACCTCGTGGGGGCGCGCGACGACGACGAGCGGCTGGCGGTGGCCGTCCTGCTCATGGCCGAGGTGGGCGCGCTGGCCCTGACCGGACGACGGCGCTGGACCGGCCGCGGCAAGGGACTGCTGCGCGAGCTGCGCGCCCTGGACTCCGACGAGGGCCTGACGCTCGCGGCCGACCTCCCGGCGGCCGTGCGGGCGGCGGCGGGCGGCGACGTCCAGCCGCTCGTGACCCTCGTCGAGGCGGTGCTCGCGCCGCACGGCGGGCGGCTCTTCGAGGGCCACCGGCTCGGCGGGACGTCCGGTACCGCGTGAGCCGGGGTCGGCCGTGACACCATGACCGCGTGAGCCTGCTGCAGATCCTCGTCGTGCTGGCCGTGGTGGCCGCGGTCGGTGCCGTCGCGGCCGGGGTGGTGCAGGGCGGCCTGCCCGAGGCCGAGTCGAGCCTGCCCGAGGCCGGGCTGCCCGAGGACGCCGTCGCGGCCGAGGACGTCGCCGGCGTGCGGTTCTCGATCGGCCTGCGCGGCTACCGCATGGACGAGGTCGACGAGGTGCTCGACCGGCTCTCCGACGAGCTGGCCTCCCGCGACGCGCAGCTGGCCGAGCGCGACGCCGAGATCGCCCGGCTGCGTGGCGCCTGACGGTGGCCTCGTTCACCGTCAGCCGCGAGCTCGCCGCGCCCGCCGAGCGCGCGTGGGCCGTGCTCACCGACTGGCCGAACCACGGCCGCTGGGTCGCCCTCACCACGGTGCGGACGACGTCCGCCCGGCCTGACGGCGTCGGCGCGCAGTTCGTGGGGCGCACGGCGCTCGGGCCGCTGGGCTTCGACGACCCGATGACGGTCACCGAGTGGCAGCCGCCGACGGCGACGCAGCCGGGACGCTGCACGGTGCGCAAGAGCGGGCGCGTGGTGCTGGGCAGCGCGACGTTCGTCGTCCGCTCGCTGGGCCCCTCCCGCTGCCAGGTCAGCTGGACCGAGGACCTCGAGGTCGCCGGCGTGCGCCGGCTGCCGTTCGCCGGGGCGGCCAGCCGGCTCGCCGGTCGCGTGGTGTTCGGCGCGGTGCTGCGCAAGGTGGCGCGCGACGTCGAGCAGGGCAGCCCGTGAGCTCGCTGGTCGTCGGCGACGACGGGCTCGCCCGCTGCGCGTGGGGCGCGAGCACGCCCGACTACGCGGTCTACCACGACGAGGAGTGGGGCCGGCCGGTGCACGGCGAGCGGGCGCTCTACGAGCGCGTGACGCTCGAGGCGTTCCAGTCGGGCCTGTCGTGGCTGACGATCCTGCGCAAGCGCGAGGGCTTCCGCGCCGCCTTCGCCGGCTTCGACGCCGACGTCGTCGCGGCCTACGACGAGATGGACGTCGAGCGGCTGATGGCCGACGCCGCCATCGTCCGCAACCGGGCCAAGGTGAACGCCGTCATCACCAACGCGCGCGCGGTGGTCGAGCTGCGTGCTGATGGCGGGCTTGACGCGCTCGTGTGGTCGTTCGCCCCGCCGGCCCGGCGTCGTCGTCCGGCCTCGTTCGACGACGTGCCGGCGGTCACGCCGGAGTCGACGGCGCTCGCAAAGGCGTTGAAGCGCAAGGGTTTCACCTTCGTCGGGCCGACCACTGCGTACGCCGCGATGCAGGCCTGCGGGCTCGTCGACGACCACGTGGCGGGGTGCCACGTGGCCGGGGAGTGAGCGAGGTGCTGCGGTCCGCGCGTGACGGCGTGCGCTCGCGCGTGGACGTCGTCACGCTGCTCGTCGTCTACGCGCTGACCCGGGTGTGGGGCGCGGTCTTCATCGCCCGCGCGGCCGAGCACCAGCCGCAGAGCATCTGGACCGGGCCGCGCTCGAACTACTTCGACATGGCCCAGCTGTGGGACGGCCAGTGGTACAAGATCATCGCCGAGCACGGGTACCCCGCCGAGCTGCCGCTCGACCAGCTCGGGAACGTGCAGCAGAACCCGTGGGCGTTCTTCCCGGGCTTCCCGTGCACGGTGCGGGCCGTCATGGCGGTGACCGACCTGCCGTTCGCGGTGGCGGCCGTCGCGGTCAACCTGGTGCTGGGCGCGTGCGCGGTGCACGTCGTGATGCGGGTGCTGCAGAAGGTCGCCGGACGACGGGCCGGCTGGGGCGGCGCGGTGCTGCTGTGCGCGTTCCCGTCGGCGCCGTCGCTGCAGATCGCCTACAGCGAGAGCCTCGCGCTGCTGCTGCTCGCCCTGGCGGCGTGGTGGCTGCTCGAGCGGCGCTACGGGTGGGCGGCGCTCGCCGTCCTGGCGCTGTCGCTGACCCGCCCGGTCGTGGCGCCGTTCGCGGTCGTCGTCCTGACCCACCTCGTCGTGCGGTGGGTGCGGGCGGCGCGGGGGCGCGAGCCGTTCCCGTGGTCGCAGCGGCTGGCGGTGGTGGGGCTGGGGCTGCTCAGCGCGGCGTCCAGCATCTTGTGGCCGGCGCTGGTCGGGCTGCGGCTCGGGTCGTCGGACGCCTACGAGCGCACCCAGGCCGCGTGGCGCACCGGCGGGGTGATCCAGCCGTTCCACCAGGCCGTGGGCATCTCGCACCTGCTGTGGGGCGACCGCGGGCCGACCTACCTGGTGCTCGGCGGCATCGCCCTGGTGGCGCTGGTGCTGTCGCCGTGGGGACGACGGGTGGGGCCCGAGCTGCAGACCTGGACGCTCGCGTACCCGCTGTACCTGCTGGCCGTCACCGAGCCGTGGACCTCGACGTTCCGGTACCTGCTGCTGGTCTTCCCGCTGTGGGGCGTGCTGGCGGTGGCGGTGCGCTCGCGGTGGGCGGTCGCGGCCCTCGCCGTCGTCGGCCTGTGGTGGCAGGTGCACTGGGTCGACGACCTGCTGCTCTTCCACCCGCCCACCGACTTCCCGCCCTGATCCCCCGCCGCCCCGGCCCGCTGCCGCACGTTCTTAAGAACTCGGGCCCATCCGGGCGTCTTGAGCCCGACTCCTCAAGCAGGTGCGGTGGGTGGGCCGCCCGCGCCGGGGTGGGTCAGGTGCCGGTGAAGGTGGGGCGCTGCTTGGCGACGAAGGCCTCGACGGCGTCGCGGTGGTCGGACGTCGCGCCGGTGCGGTCCATGAGCCCGGCCTCGTGCTCCAGCGAGTCGGCGAGGTCGTGGGTCGCCGAGTAGTCCACCGCCTGGCGGATCGCGGCGTACGCCTGCGTCGGGCCCGCCGCCAGCTGCTGCGCCAGCTCGAGCGCGGCGGTCGGCAGCTCGTCGTCCGGCACGACCCGCGTGGCCAGGCCGAGCTCGAGGGCCTCGGCCGCGCGCACGGTGCGCGGGAAGAGCAGCAGGTCCTTGGCGCGCGCGATGCCGACCAGCCGCGGCAGCCACCACGACGAGCCCGAGTCGCACGAGAGCGCGATCGCGCTGAACGCCAGGTTGAACCCGCCGCTCTCGGCGACCAGCCGGACGTCGGCCGCGAACGCGAACGACGCGCCCGCGCCGGCCGCGACGCCGTTGACCGCCGCCACCACCGGCTTGGGCATCGTCGCGAGCAGCGTGGCGATCGGGTTGTAGTGCTCGCGCACCGTGCGGCCGAGCTCGAACGACGAGCCGCCGTCGCCCTCGCCCGCGGCCCGCAGGTCGGCGACGTGCTCGCGCAGGTCCTGCCCTGCGCTGAAGGCGCGGCCGGTGCCGGTGAGCAGCACGGCGCGCACGGACGCGTCGTCCGCGGCCTGCTGCAGCGCCGCGAGCAGCGCGACCTTGGTGGCCCGGTCGAGCGAGTTCATGGCCTCCGGTCGCTGCAGCCGGACGACGGCCACGGCCCCTGCGCGCTCGTACGCCACGGGCTGCTCGGACGGCTGCTCGGACGGCTGGTCGGACGGCTGGTCGGACGGGACGGTGCGGTCATCGGCGCTCACGCAGACAGTCTGCCGTGCCGCCGATCGGGTCGTCGTCCGCCGGACCGGATTTCCGCACGGCGCGTCTGCGCGGGATAATGGGTCAGAACACCCCGCCGTCCACACCCAGCACCGGGCTGCACGGCGTCCGCGAACCGAAAGGGGTCGGCGAATGGCCGCCATGAAGCCCAGGACCGGGGACGGTCCGCTCGAGGTGACCAAGGAAGGTCGTGACATCGTCATGCGCATGCCGCTCGACGGCGGCGGCCGGCTGGTGGTCGAGATGACGCCGGACGAGGCGAACGCCCTCGGTGACGCCCTCAAGGGCGCCGCGGGCTGACACCCGACCCGCTCCACGACGACGGGCCATCCCCACGCGGGGAGGGCCCGTCGTCGTGTGCACGACAGCACAGATCTCGGGGTCGGTAGGGTCGAGACGCCCCACCCCCGCTGACAGGAGCCGCCGTGCGTGCACCTCGCATCCGACCGGTGCCCGGTCGCCTGCTGGACGTCGTCACCGGAGCGGGTGCGCCGGTCGACGTCCTCGCGCTGCCGGTGCGCCAGGGGGACGACGGCCCCGAGCCGCTCCCCGGTGCGCGGCAGGTGTGCGAGCGGCTGGGCGTCGACCTCGAGGTCACGCTGCGGCGCGAGCGCGTGCGCGGCGGCGAGGGCGAGCACGTCCGGGTGCCGTGGGCCCCGGGCGAGGGCTCGCCGGCGGTGCAACGCGTCGTGCTGGTCGGCGGCGGCGACGAC
>NZ_BAAGXY010000009.1:0-52141 GCF_054779595.1 Angustibacter peucedani | reverse complement strand
GGTGCGTGGTGCGGGTCAGCGACCCGCGGTTGTCACTTCTCGACGATCGCGAGGACGTCGCGGGCGGAGAGGATCAGGTACTCCTCGCCGCCGTACTTGACCTCGGTGCCGCCGTACTTGCTGTAGATGACCTTGTCGCCGACCTGGACGTCGAGCGGGACGCGGTTGCCGTTGTCGTCGATACGACCCGGACCGATCGCCTTGACCTCGCCCTCCTGGGGCTTCTCCTTGGCGGTGTCCGGGATGACGAGGCCCGAGGCCGTCGTGGTCTCGGCCTCGACGGCCTGGACGACGATGCGGTCCTCGAGCGGCTTGATGCTGACCGACACTTGCTGACCTCCCCCTTCGGGAATGTCGCGGGTTGACAGTGGTCTGGTGGGGGCCGTCGCGCCGCCGTCGCGGGGGTCGGTGCGGGGCGTCCCGTTGGCACACTCGAGGTGAGAGTGCCAACGCAGAATCTATGCCTGCGGTTAGCACTCGGTCAACCTGAGTGCCAGCACCGGAGGGAGTGACAGGATGGGCGCCCGCCCCGCCCCACGACCCCCGGAGGACCGATGAGCCAGCGAGTCGAGGCCGAACTCGTCGCCAACGTGATCAAGGTGCTCGTGGCACCCGGCGACACCGTGGCGGTGGGTGACATGGTCGTGCTGCTGGAGTCGATGAAGATGGAGATCCCGGTCGAGGTCGAGTGGGCCGGCACCATCAGCGAGGTCGGCGTCAGCGAGGGCGACGTGGTGAGCGAGGGCGACCTCATCGTCGTCGTCGACGACAAGTAGGGACGACGACCCTGGTGCCGTCCGACCTCGCCGGCCTGCGCACGCTGCTCACCCCCGAGGGGTGGGCGCTGCTGGAGTCGCTGCCGCCGTACGACGAGAAGCTCGCCATGCCGCTCGGCGAGCGGCTGCGCGGCGAGGGCCACGACCCGGCGCTCGTCGCCGCCGCCCTGACCCAGTCGCGGTTGCGCGCGAAGGCGCACGACAAGCTCGGCCCGTTCGCCGACGCCATGCTGCTCACCCCGGACGGCCTCGAGCAGGCCACCCGGCTCTCGGTCGCCGCCCACCACGCGCGCCGGTACGTCGGCGCCGGCGTCCAGCGCGTCGCCGACCTCAGCTGCGGCCTCGGCTCGGACGCCATGGCGCTGGCCGGTCTCGACCGGGCCGTGCTGGCGATCGACGCCGACGAGCTCACCGCGGCCTTCGCCACCATCAACCTGCGGCACTGGCCGGACGCGGAGGTGCGCTGCCACGACGTCACCACCCTCGACCTCGAGGGCATGCTCGAGCCCGGCGACGGCATCTGGCTCGACCCCGCCCGCCGCACCACCGGCAAGGGCGGGGGCTCGCGCCGCACCTTCGACCCCGAGGCCTTCTCGCCGCCGTACTCGTTCGTGCTGGACGTCGCCTCGCGCTTCCCCGCCACCGGCGCCAAGCTCGCGCCGGGCATCGCGCACCGGCTGCTGCCGGACGACGCCGAGGCGCAGTGGGTCTCGGTCGGCGGGGACGTCGTCGAGTGCGCGCTGTGGACCGGGCGGCTGGCGCGCGAGGGCGTGCGGCGCAGCGCGCTGCTGCTCGACGGCGCCGGGTCGATGCACGAGGTCCTGGACGACGGCAGCAGCGAGCGCCCGCCGGTGGGCCCGGTCGGGGCGTTCCTGCACGAGCCGGACGGCGCCGTGGTGCGCGCCGGTCTGGTGGGCGAGGTCGCCGCGCAGCTCGGCGCCCGGCTGGTCGACCCGACGATCGCTTACCTCACGACGGACGCGCCGTCGTCCTCGCCACTGGTGCACTCGTACGCGGTCGAGGAGGTCATGCCGTTCCACCTCAAGGCGCTGCGCGCGGTGCTGCGCGACCGCGGCGTCGGCACGCTGACCATCAAGAAGCGCGGCAGCGCCGTAGACCCGGTGCAGCTGCGCCGCCAGCTGCGGCTCACCGGCGACGCCGAGGGCACGATCGCCCTGACCCGCGTCGCCGGCCGCCCGCACGTGCTGGTGCTGCGCCCGCTCTGATCCAGCCGTGGCGCCGTCAGCCGGTGTAGTTGACGACGCCGTAGCGCTCGCGCGTGCGCAGCGCCCACGCCGCCGCCGGCACGCTCGCCAGGCCGGAGGCCAGCACCACCGCGCCGAGCACCCACCAGCCGGGTCGGCCCCAGTCGATGCACAGCAGCGCGATCAGCGGCGGCCCGACGATGCCCGAGAACGAGAAGCTCATGCCGGCGAAGCCCTGGTACTGGCCCTGCCGCTCGCGGGGCGCCAGCCCCATCTGCAGCCCCCACTGGCCGCCCGACCCGATCATCTCGCCGACGACGTGCACCCCCGCCCCGGCGAGGACGAGCACCACGGCGAGCCAGGTGCTGCGGCCGTCGGCGAGCGAGATCAGCACGAACCCGGCGAGCACCCAGCCGCCGGCGATCGCGAGCGCCCGGGCCGAGGTCATGACCGACGTCGCGCCACGCGAGAGCCGCACCTGCAGCAGGGCGACCGACACCGTGTTGACCAGCAGGACGACGGCCACCAGCGCGTGCGGGGCGCTGGTGCGCTGCGCGACCCACAGGGGCACGGCGAGCTCGAGCACCAGGAAGTGCAGCGCGAACACCCCGGTGACCAGCGAGACCACGACGTACGGGACGTCGCGCAGCACCTGCAGCCGCGGCTGGCCCTGCTCGCGCTCGGGCGCGGGGTCGAGGTGCGGCAGCCGGCGCAGGGCGAACGACGTCACCACCCAGGTCGTGGCGTCCAGCGCGAAGACCGACAGGTAGGCCCACGGCCGGTCGACCGCGAGCGCCACGCCGCCGAGCAGCGCACCGAGCGAGATGCCGACGTTGGTGACGGCGCGCAGGTAGGCCTTGAACGCCACCGCGCTGCCGCCCTCGGCCAGCCGGGCGATGACCCCGCCGCGCACGGCGCTGGCCCCGCGGTCGAACACCGCCTGCACGCCGAGCACCGCGCAGAGCAGCCAGATGTTGCGCGTCACGAGCAACCCGAAGGTGACCAGCCCGCTGACCGTGGTGAGCCAGCAGAGGATCTCGCGCGGGCCGCGGGTGTCGCCGAGGTGGCCCAACGGCACCTGGAAGAGCATCCCGCTGATCGCGGCCACCGACAGCGCGAGCCCGACCTGCGTGGCCGGCAGCCCCACCGCGTGCGTGAAGTAGAGCGCGAACGTCGTCATGGTGGCGCCGTTGCCCCCGGTGTTGACCAGGGTGGCGAGGGCGAGCGTGCGCAGGTCCGGGTCGACCGGGATGCCGCGGTGCGTGAGGCGGGCCGGCACGGCGGCCGGGGCCTCGCTGCTCGCGGGATCGCCGATGCTCACGAGACCTCAGTCTGCTCAGGCCAATATCTTGATGTCAAACTACCTGCCCGCCGCCCGGCGCAGCCGGGCGGGCGACCGCCGTCCGCCACAGCGCCGCCCAGCGCTCGCCGTCGACGCCCAGCGCGACGTCCACGACCTGCGGCGCGAGGCCGTGCGGGTCGTGGTCGAGGTCGCCGACCCAGGAGCGCTGGTCGACGACGGTCTGGCCGCGCGTGCGCGCACCGGTCAGCTCGACGTGCACCGCGAGGGGACGGGTCTGGAGGCCGTCGGGATCGACCACCGACAGCACGGCGCCGGCGTCCCCGACCGTGGCGCTCGGGGTGTCGAACCGCCGGCACTGCGCGTCGACGAGCGCGCCGGCCAGCCGCGTCGCGGGGTCGGCGCTCGTCATCAGCTCGCGGGCCTCGGCCTGCGTCACCCGGACGTCGTAGAAGACGTCGAGGCCGTACATCGTCACCGGCACGCCGAGCTCGCCGCACGCGTCCAGGACGACGGACGCCGCCTCGGGGTCGTGCCAGACGTTGAACTCCGCGGACGCCGTGGCGTTGCCGACCGCGGCCGCGCCGCCCATGAAGACCAGGCGCAGCAACCCTTCTGCCGCCTCGGGATAGGTGCGCAGCAGCAGTGCCACGTTGGTCAGCGGACCGAGCGGCACCAGGGTCACCGGCTCGGCGCGCGCGGCGGCGTCGAGCAGCACGTCGCGCAGCAGCTCGACCGCGTGCCGGGGGTCGGGCGAGGCGGTCACCAGGGGCAGCTCGAGCGCCGCGTGGTCGAGGTCGCCCATGCCGTCGTCGCCGTGCACGTGCCGGGCCTCGCGCGCCGGCTCGAGCAGCGGCCGGGTCGCGCCCCTCGCCACCGGGACGTCGGCGCGCCCGGCTGCCGTCAGCACGGCCAGCGAGTTGCGCACGACCTGGTCGACGTCGGCGTTGCCCGCCACGCAGGTGACCGCTCGCAGGTCGAGCGCCGGGTGCCGGGCCGCGAGCAGCAGCGCGCACGCGTCGTCCAGGCCGGTGTCGACGTCCAGGACGACGGGGGTGCGCCGCGGCGCGGGGTCGCTCATGACCCCCATCCTGCCGAAGGCGGACATTTCAGCGCGCGCGCCACCACGACGCGGCGTACGTTCTCGGGCGCCCCCGACCTGCCGCGAGGAGTTCGCATGAGTGACACGCTCGACCGCCAGCACGAGTCGTCCGGCGGCACGATCCGCAGCCTGATCCCGGCGCGCATCGACCGCCTGACCTGGGCGCCGTTCCACACCCGCATGGTGATCGCGCTGGGCACGGCGTGGGTGCTCGACGGCATCGAGATCACCATCGCCAGCGCCGTGGGGCCGGTGCTGCAGAAGCAGGAGACCCTGCACATGACGTCCACCGAGGTGGGCGCCATCGCGACGGTCTACCTGCTGGGCGAGGTGTTCGGCGCGCTCTTCTTCGGCCGGCTGTCGGACAAGCTGGGCCGCAAGAACCTGTTCATCGTCACGCTGGCCGTCTACCTGGTCGGCAACGCGCTGACGGCGCTGACGTGGAGCGGGGGCACCACGGGCCTGATCTTCTTGTACGCCACCCGGTTCATCGCCGGAGCCGGCATCGGCGGCGAGTACGCCGCCATCAACTCGGCCATCGACGAGATGATGCCGGCGAAGTACCGAGGACGCGTCGACATCGCGGTCAACGGCACGTACTGGGGCGGCGCGGTGCTGGGCACGCTCGGCACGTTCATCCTGCTGAACCACATGCACCCCAACGTGGGCTGGCGCATCGGCTTCCTCATCGGCCCGGTGCTCGGCGCGATGATCTGGAACCTGCGCCGCCACCTGCCCGAGAGCCCGCGCTGGCTGATCATGCACGGGCGCGAGCAGGACGCCGAGGACAACATCGCGACCATCGAGCGCGAGGTCGAGGAGTCGGGTCAGACGCTGGCCGACGTCGACGAGAGCCAGGCGATCGAGGTCAAGCCGGCCGACGACCACGGGTTCATCACGCTCGCGAAGGTGCTGTTCCAGCACTACCCCGGCCGGTCGGTCCTGGGCGCCAGCCTGATGATCACGCAGTCGTTCCTCTACAACGCGATCTTCTTCACCTACACGTTGGTGCTCACCAAGTTCTACGGCGTCGACGAGGCCGACGCGCCGCTGTACCTCATCGCGTTCGCGGTCGGGAACCTCGTCGGCCCGCTCACCATCGGGCACCTGTTCGACACCATCGGACGACGCAAGATGATCGCGGGCACGTACATCCTGTCCGGCGTCCTGCTGGCAATCACGGCCTGGCTCTTCGACGCGGGCGCGCTCAACGCCATCACCCAGACGCTCTGCTGGTGCGTCATCTTCTTCTTCGCCTCCGCCGGTGCGAGCGCCGCCTACCTGACGGTGAGCGAGATCTTCCCGATGGAGGTGCGCGCCAAGGCGATCGCGGTCTTCTTCGCGATCGCGCAGACCTTCGGCGCCATCGGCCCGGTGTTCTACGGCCACCTGATCGGCGAGGGCGAGGACCCGGGCAAGCTCTTCATCGGCTACCTGATCGGTGCGGGCGTCATGGTCGTGGGCGGGCTGGTCGAGGTGTTCCTCGGCATCGACGCCGAGGGCAAGTCGCTCGAGGACGTCGCGACGCCGCTGTCGGCCGTGCGAACCCGCCCCCGGGCCACGGGCTGAGCCGTAGGGTGGGCGCGTGGGACGCCTGAGCTTCACCGCCATCACCTCGCTCGACGGGTACGTCGCGGACGCCGAGGGCCGCTTCGACTGGTCGATGCCCGACGAGCAGGTGCACGCGTTCGTCAACGACCTCGAGCGCGGGATCGGCACGCACCTCTACGGCCGCAGGCTCTACGAGGTGCTGGTCGCGTGGGAGACGCTCGACGTCGAGGACAGCCCGATCATGGCCGACTACGCGCAGATCTGGCGCGGCGCCGACAAGGTCGTCTTCTCGCGCACGCTGCAGGAGGTCGGGAGCCGTCGCACCACCATCGAGCGCGAGCTGGACGTCGAGGCGGTGCGCCGGTTCGTCGACGAGCAGCCGGACGACGTCTCGATCGGCGGTCCCACGCTGGCGGCCGAGGCGCTGCGCGCGGGGATCGTCGACGACGTCCACCTGCTGATGTCACCGGTGGTCGTCGGCGGTGGCACCCGTGCCCTGCCGGACGACGTGCGGCTCGACCTCGAGCTGGTCTCGGAGCGGCGCTTCGACAACGGCGTCGTGCACCTGCACCACCGCCTGCGGCGGTAGCGCTCCTCAGCTGCGGCGGCGCAGGCCGGTCACCACGAGGGCCAGGCCGACCACGGCGACGACCGGTCCGACGACGGCCCAGGTGGTGACGCCGGTCATCGAGCTGCCGCCGATCCAGCCCATGCCCTGGCCGAACCACACCGCGCCGACCACGAGCAGGACGACGCCGATCGCCACCCGCAGCACGTCAGGCCCCGACCCGCTCGGCGGCGAGCTCGAAGCCCGCGCCGCGCAGCCGCTCGACGAGCGCGTCGCCGATGCCGGTCGCCGGGGTCAGCACGCCCGCGGCGTCGGGCAGGCCTTCGCCGACGGCCAGCGCCACCGCGGCCTCGCCGAGCATGACGGCCGTGGCCGCGTAGCCCGGATCGCCTTGCGCGGCAACGGTGCTGACGTACTGGGCGCTCGTGGTCGTGGTGCCGTGCACCTTCATGCGGAAGAAGCCGGCCGCGCGGCTCTCGGCGCTCGGGCCGTCACCGGGCGCGGGCAGCACCCGGTCGAGCAGCGCCCGGGCGGGCTTCTTGGTCATGCCGACGACCACGGCGCCGAGACCCGCGGTCACCGCGTTGGCGACGACCGGCGCGCTGCGGCTGCGGCCGTAGCCCGAGAGCTCGCGGTAGCGGAACCGACGTCCGTAGGCCCAGCCCTGCAACGCGTTGCTGCGCCTCACGATCCGCGTGTTGTACGACGCCATGACGAACGGGCCCAGCCAGCCGCCGAGGCGGTCGTTGCGGAAGACCTTCACCGAGTCGCGCTCGTCGCCGAGGTCGGGCTCGGCGGCGCGGTCGGGGCTCAGCGCGTAGGGGTCGACGACGACCTTGCGCAGCGAGCGGTCGGCCAGCATCGCGTCGACCTGCCCGCGCATCGAGTCGATCGTGCCGCCGCTGAACCCGCCCTTCATGCGCGCGACCAGCGTGGTGTCGGTCAGCTCGCCCGCGCCGTCCGCGACCACCTTCTCGTGCAGCAGCAGGACCCCGAGGTCGGACGGCACCGAGTCGAAGCCGCACGAGGTGACGATGCGGGCGCCGGAGGCCTTGGCGTCGGCGTCCACCTCGTCGACGAGCGTGCGCACGAAGAGCACCTCGCCGGTGAGGTCGGCGTAGTGCGTGCCGGCCGCCGCGCAGGCCTTCGCCAGCGGCACGCCGTAGCGCGCGTACGGCCCGACCGTGGTGGCGACCACCCGGGTGCGGGCCGCCAGCGCCGCCAGCGCCTCGTCGTCCGCGCCGTCGGCCACGATCACGGGCCACGCAGCCGCGGCCTCCCCGAGCCCGGCGCGCACCGCCTCGACCCGCTCCTTCGAGCGGCCGGACAGCCCGACCCGCAGCCCGGACGGCGCGTGGCGGGCCAGGTGCTCGGCGACCAGCCGGCCGACGAACCCGCTGGCGCCGTGGACGACGACGTCGAGCTCGCGGTCGTCGTCGGGCACGCTCCACGGACGGTTGGCACCCGTCGGTCGCTGCTCGTCGGGGTCGCGCGCGCTCATCACACCATCAGGTCCGGACGTCATGCAGCGACGATGGCACGGTGGATGCGCTGCGGCGACACGGGGTGCGCGGTTCGCATGGTCGGTGCGAACAGGCTCACCCTGAGCTCCTCGACCATCCACCGCACGTCGAGCAGCGCCGCGGAGGGCTCGCGGCCGGCCGGCACCCGGGCGAGCGCGTCGTCGAGCTCGGCCTGCGCCATCTCGACCTGGGCCTGCGACGTGCGGTCGCGCGCCGGGTCGTCGGGCAGCCGGTCGAGGCGCACCGCCATGGCCTGCAGGTAACGCAGCAGGTCGGGCAGGCGAGCCGCGCCGGCCCGCGTGACGAAGCCCGGCCCGACCAGCCGGTCGAGCTGGGCCTGCAGGTCGGTCATGGCGGGCAGCAGCTGCATCGACGTCGTGCCGCGCAGGCGGGCCTGGACGTCGAACGCCGCGGCCAGCACGCGCTCGACCCGTTCGACGACGTCGAGGGTCTGCTGGTCGAGCTCGGCGCCGACGGCGCGGCGCAGGCCCTCGAACGCGTCGGCGTCGCGCACGCCGTCGGCACCGCCCTGCCGCTCGACCAGGACGTCGACCGCGGCGTCGGTGCAGTCGTCGACCAGCTCGGTGGCGCTGGCGTGCTGGGCCCGGCTCAGCACCAGCTTGGCGGCGTTCGACAGCTGCGACAGGACGTACGGCACGGGTGGACGGACGCCGAGCCGCACCAGCCGCCGGACGCCGGCCCGGTGCGCCGCCTCCGCCTCGGCCGGCGTCGTGAAGACCCGCAGCGCCACCGTCGCCCCCGCGTCGACCAGCGCCGGGTAGCCCTCGACCGCGTGCCCCTCGACCACGGTGCGGTGCGTGCGGGGCACGGTGCCGACGTCCCAGGTGGTCAGGCCGGTGCGCTCGATGCTGTCCGGGCCCTGCGCGATCGCCTCGCGCAGCGTCGGCCGCAGCTGCTGCTGCAGCACGCCGAGGTCCTTGCCCTCGCCGAGGGTGCGGCCGCGCTCGTCCTCGACCCGGAACGTCACCCGCAGGTGCGGAGGCAGCGCGTCCGGCGCCCAGTCGTCGGGGTCGACCCGGGTGCCGGTGAGGTCCTCGAGGGCCGGGCCGAGGACGTCGAGCAGCGAACCGTCGTCCGGGCCGACCTGCCGCAGGACGTCGGACGCCCGGTCGGGCGCGGGGATCAGCCCGCGACGCACGGCCTTCGGCAGCCCGCGGATCAAGGCCGTGACGAGCTCGTGCCGCAGCCCCGGGATCTGCCAGTCGAAGGGGTGCGGGCCGAGCCGGCCGAGCACCGGCAGGGGCACGTGCACGGTCACGCCGTCGGCCTCGGTGCCGGGCTCGAACTGGTAGGTGACGGCCAGGTCGGTGCCGTGCGCCGTCCACGTGGTCGGGAAGTCCTCGTCGCTGACGCTGCCCGCGGTGTCGCGCACCAGCAGGTCGGGGGTGAAGGTGAGCAGGTCGGGCGTCTCGCGGCGCTGCGCCTTCCACCACGCGTCGAAGTGCCGGCCCGAGACCACGTCGGCCGGGATGCGGGCGTCGTAGAAGTCGAAGAGCACCTGGTCGTCGACCAGCAGGTCGCGGCGGCGGGCGCGCTGCTCGAGCGCCTCGACGTCGTCCAGCAGCGCCCGGTTGGCGGCGAAGAACCGGTGGTGCGTGCGCCAGTCGCCCTCGACCAGCGCGTGCCGCACGAACAGCTCGCGGGCCAGCGGGGGGTCGACCTGGCCGTAGCCGACGAGCCGGTCCGCGACCAGCGGGACGCCGTAGAGGAGCACCCGCTCGCGCGCCATCACCGCCGCCCGCTTGGAGCTCCAGAGCGGCTCGGAGTAGCTCCGGCGCACCAGGTGCGGTGCGAGTGCCTCGGCCCACTCGGGCTCGATCCGCGCCACGGTGCGACCCCACAGCCGCGAGGTCTCGACGAGCTCGGCCGCCATCACCAGCGTCGGCGGCTTCTTGGCCACGGCCGAGCCGGGCCAGATCGAGAAGTGCGCTCCCCGCGCGCCGAGGTAGTCGCGCGCCACCGCGTCGCGCAGGCCGACGTGCGACAGCAGCCCCGACAGCAGCGCGCGGTGCAGGCGGTCGGCGTCCAGGCCACCCTCGGCGTCGTAGCCGGACGAGCGCTCCAGCCCCAGCTGCTTGACGACCTGGCGCAGCTGGGAGTGCACGTCCTGCCACTCGCGCACGCGCAGGTAGTGCAAGTACTCGCTGCGGCACATCCGACGGAACGCGTTGCCCGACAACGCCTTCTGCTGCTCGCGCAGGTAGTTCCACAGGTTCAGCCAGGCCACGAAGTCGGACGTCGGGTCGCGGAACCGCGCGTGCTGCTGGTCGGCCTGCGCCTGGGCGTCGACCGGTCGCTCGCGCGGGTCCTGGATCGAGAGCGCAGCCGCCACGACCAGCACCTCGCGCAGGCAGCCCTCGCGGTCGCCCTCGAGCACCATCCGGGCCAGCCGCGGGTCGAGCGGCAGCTGCGCCAGCTGGCGTCCGGCCTTCGTCAGACGCTTGCGGGGGTCGGCCTGGTCGGGGTCGATCGCGCCGAGCTCGTGCAGCAGCTGGACGCCGTCGCGGACGCTGCGCCGGTCGGGCGGCTCGACGAACGGGAACGCCGCGATGTCGCCGAGCCCGATCGACGTCATCTGCAGGATGACGGACGCCAGGTTCGTGCGCAGGATCTCGGGCTCGGTGAACTCGGGCCGGGCGAGGAAGTCCTCCTCGGAGTACAGCCGGACGCAGATCCCTTCTGCCACACGGCCGCAGCGCCCCGCGCGCTGCTGGGCCGAGGCCTGCGAGACCTTCTCGATCGGCAGCCGCTGCACCTTCAGCCGGCGGCTGTAGCGCGAGATGCGCGCGGTGCCGGGGTCGACGACGTACCGGATGCCGGGGACGGTCAGCGACGTCTCGGCCACGTTCGTCGCGAGGACGACGCGTCGTCCGGTGTGCGGCTCGAAGACGCGGTGCTGCTCGGCCGACGACAGGCGCGCGTACAGCGGCACCACCTCGGTGTGCCGCAGGTCGAGGCCGCGCAAGGCCTCGGCGGTGTCGCGGATCTCGCGCTCGCCGGACAGGAACACCAGGACGTCGCCGGGCCCCTCCTGCGACAGCTCGACCACGGCGTCGCAGACCGCCTGCGTCTGGTCGCGATCGGGGTCGGAGTCCGGGTCGTCGGGGTCGACCACCGGCCGGTACCGCATCTCGACCGGGTAGGTGCGCCCCGACACCTCGATGACGGGCGCGTCGTCGAAGTGCCGCGAGAACCGCTCGGGGTCGATCGTCGCCGAGGTGATGATCACCTTGAGGTCGGGGCGCTGCGGCAGCAGCTGCTTGAGGTAGCCGAGCAGGAAGTCGACGTTGAGGCTGCGCTCGTGGGCCTCGTCGACGATGAGCGTGTCGTAGCGGCTGAGCAGCCGGTCGCGCTGGATCTCGGCCAGCAGGATGCCGTCGGTCATGACGCGCACCAACGTCTGCGGCCCGGCCCGGTCGGTGAAGCGCACGCTCCACCCCACGAGCTCGCCGACCGGCGTCCCGACCTCCTCGGCGATGCGCTCGGCCACGGTGCGCGCGGCGATGCGGCGGGGCTGGGTGTGGCCGATGACGCCCTCGACGCCGCGGCCGAGCTCGAGGCAGATCTTGGGCAGCTGGGTCGTCTTGCCCGACCCGGTCTCGCCGGCGACGATCACGACCTGGTGGTCGCGGACCAGCGCCGCGATGTCCTCGCGGACCGCGCTGACCGGCAGCTCGGGGTAGGTGATCTCCGGGACGCTCGCCCGGCGGGCCTCGACCTGCTCGGGGCTGAACCGCGGGGTCGACCGCGTGGGGGTCGACCGCCCGCCCCGGCGAGGACGACGACGTCCGCCCGACCGCCGCTGCGCCTCACCCACGACGTCCAGCCTAGGTGGCGGCGCCACCGGATTTCGCGCCGCGCCGCCCGTGGCCGGATCGCATGATCACTTCGGAGGTCCCTGTCCCCCGCCGTGATCATGCGATCGAGCCACCGCCGTGACCGGTCAGGACGTCGTCGAGCTCGCGTCCTTGCTCGCGTCCTTGCGGGCGTCCTTGCGGGCGTCCTTGCGGGCGTCGCGGCGGTCGTGGCGGGCCTCGCGCACGGTCTGGCGGAACGCGTGCCACGCCTTGGCGTCCGCTGGGTGCGCCTTCGCCCAGGCCTCGAGCTCGGCCTGGCGCTGGTCCTTCGGCAGACCGGCGGCCTTCGTCAGCTCGGCGACCACCGCGGGGTGGGCGTCGGCGAAGGTCTTCCAGGCGTCCAGCCGGGCGCCGAGGCGCTCGGCGGCCTTCGGGTGGGTGGCGAGCAGCTGGTCGAGCGTGGCCTGCTGGCTGCTGGTGAGGCCGCTGGCGGTCGAGCTGCTGGCGGTGGCGGCGGCGTTCTCGCCGGACGCCGCCACGGCCGGCACGGCGACAGCGGCGCCGGAGATGAGCGCGGCGGCCAGGCCGGCCGCGATGGTGGTGCGTCGCACGGGGTCTCCTCGGTTCGGGGGCGACGCCGCGGTCGGTGCGACGTCGAGGACGACGCTAGGCGGCCCGTGTGCGACCGCCGTTGCCCGCGTGTTCGGGCTCTGCAAGGGATCTGCGCGATGCTGGACCGGTGACCACCCGCAGCGCAGGCCTCCTGCTGCACCGCCGCGGGCCGGACGGCGCCCGCGAGGTGCTGCTCGGCCACATGGGCGGCCCGTTCTGGGCGCGCAAGGACGACGGCGCGTGGTCGGTGCCGAAGGGCGAGCTCGAGCCCGGCGAGGAACCGCTGGCCGCCGCCCGGCGCGAGTTCGTCGAGGAGCTCGGGATCGACGTCCCGGACGGTGAGGTGCACGACCTCGGCGAGGTGCGCCAGAGCAGCGGCAAGGTGGTGACGGTCTGGGCGCTGGAGGGCGACCTGGACGTCGGCGCGGTCGTGCCCGGCACGTTCGAGCTGGAGTGGCCGCCGCGGTCGGGCCGCGTGCAGGAGTTCCCCGAGATCGACCGCGCGGCATGGCTGGACGTCGACACCGCCCGCACCAAGCTGGTGAAGGGGCAGCGGCCGTTCCTCGACCGGCTGCTGCAGCTGCTCGGGGAGGGCTGACGCGCGCGCGAGCGGCGGCTCAGGCCGGCTCGTACTCCAGGTGCACCACGCCGTTGTCGTAGACGTCGGCACCGGCCAGGGCGAGCGTGGTCGTGGGGACGCCGTCGGCGAACAGCCGCTGGCCGCTGCCCACCGCGACCGGGTAGACGAACAGGTGCAGGGCGTCGACGAGGCCGTCCTGCAGCATCGCGTTGACCAGCCGGCCGCTGCCCGAGACGTAGATGCCGCCGTCGGTCTCGTCCTTGAGCCGGCCGATCGCGGCCGGGTCGTACGCGCCGAGCAGCGTGCGCGGGCCCCAGTCGACGTCCGGCTCCTGCGCCCCCACGACGTACTTGTGCGTGTCGTTGAAGAACGGTGCGCCCGGGTCGTCCTCGACCGTGCGCGTCGACCAGGCCGGCGCGAACATCTCGTACGTCGACCGCCCCAGCAGGATCGCGGACGACGACCCCGTGATGTCGGCGAGCGTCTCGCCCATGCGCGGGTCGAAACCGAACGGCGCGGTCCAGGACGGGTTCTCGAAGACCCCGTCGAGCGCGACGAACTCGTGGACGGCGATGGTGCCCATGCTGCGACCTGCTCTCCCCGGTGACGTGTCCGCGCTCAGCCTGCCACGACGTCGTCGTCGGGGAGGTCGGCGGCGAGGTCGGCAGGGGCGCGCATGCGCCAGGCGTCGGTGACCAGCTCGGTCAGGCGCTCGACGTCGACGGCGTCGAGCCGCAGCATCACCAGCGGCCAGCCGTCGTAGTGCGAGGTGGTGAAGAAGGCGTCGGGCTCGCCGAGCACCAGCGCCTGCTTCTCGCCCTCGTCGCCGACGAAGAGGACCGCGACGTCGGTACGGATCACCCGCCGCTTGCCGGGCACGCGCTCGGGGTAGGACCACACGAACCCGTGCCCGCCGACGCGGAAGTCGAAGCCGTCGCTGTCGATCTCGACCACGTGCGGCAACGAGAGCGCGATCCGCCGGACGTCGGCGTCGTCAGCCATGGGCCCAGGCTAGGCGCCGGCACCGACGACGTCGCGCTCCCCGAGCTTGACGGCCACCACGCCGGCCAGCACGAGCAGCCCGCCGAGCAGTTGCACGGCGCGCGGCAGCTGGTCGAGCAGCACCCACGCGAAGAACACGCCTGCCAGCAC
The DNA here is from genome assembly GCF_054779595.1 of Angustibacter peucedani. Taxonomy (NCBI): domain Bacteria; kingdom Bacillati; phylum Actinomycetota; class Actinomycetes; order Kineosporiales; family Kineosporiaceae; genus Angustibacter; species Angustibacter peucedani. The sequence continues at coordinate 37,954 of NZ_BAAGXY010000009.1, read as the reverse complement.
CTCGAGCAGCGCCACGAAGGACGCGAGCCGCGAGCCCAGCCGGCGCCCGGCCGCGATGCCGGTGACGTAGGCGACCGCCGCGGTCACCAGTCCGAGCACGAGCAGCGGCACCCACCAGCCGATCGACGTCCCGGCGTACGTCGTCGACGTCCGGGCGGCGTGCATCGGCAGGACGCCGACCGCTCCCAGCAGCCCGAGCACCACGGCCCCGACCACCAGCCCGCCGGCCGCCAGCGCGATCGGCGGCAGCCCGCTGCCCTCGTCGGCCGAGATCACGAAGTACGTGGCCGCGCCGACCATGGCCGCGAGCGACCACAGCACGCCCGCGGTGCTGAGCGACGCACCCGAGAGCAGGTCGAGCACCAGCACCAGACCGACCGCGGCGAGCCCGGCGCCCAGCAGCGTGACGCGCCCAGGGCGCTGCCCGTGCCGCACCCACAGCCAGCCGACCACCGCGGCCGGGGCCGTGTACTCGATCAGCAGCGCCGGCCCGACCTGCATGGTCTGCACGGCCGAGAAGTAGCAGAACTGCGCGCCGGCGACGGCGAGCACGCCGTACAGGACGACGGTGCCGGCGTTGCGCCGCAACGCTCCCCAGCGACCGCGCAGGGCGACCAGGCCGAACGGCAGCACCACGACGGCCGCCACGCCGATGCGCACCAGCACGATCGCCCCGGCACTCCACCCGGTGTCGAGCAACCCGCGGGCGAGCGAGCCAGACAGCCCGAAGCTCGTCGCCGAGACGGCGGCGAGCAGGAGACCGGTGACGGTGCGGGACCGGACGGCTCGTGGCGGGACCAGGCCGGTCGTGTCATGGGCGAACGTCGTCATGGGCCATGACGCTACGCTGCCTGGTGTAACCTGTCAACGTGCTTTTCACCCATGACACGGAGATGTCGCTGCAGGCGGCGGTCCAGCTCGTCAACAGCGCCGAGCCGCCGGACACGCTGACGACCGAGGCGGACCTCGACGCGTTCTACCGGCAGTGGTCGTACACCGGCCGTCACGACCACGACCGCGCCGAGCTCGACGCCCTGCGCGACCTGCGGCCGGTGCTGCGCGGGCTCCTCACCGCCGACCGCGACCAGGCCGTCGAGCTCACCAACGCGGTGCTCGCCGGGGCCGGCGCGGTGCCGCAGCTGGTGCGGCACGAGGGGTTCGACTGGCACGTGCACGCCGTGCCCCCGGACGCGCCGTTCACCACGCGCGTGGCGGTCGAGACCGCCATGGCGATGATCGACGTGATCCGGGCCGACGAGCTCTCGCGGCTGGGCGTCTGCGCCGACGACACCTGCGAAGGGCTGGTCCTCGACCTGTCGCGCAACCGGTCTCGGCGCTTCTGCAGCACCGCCTGCGGCAACCGCAACGCCGTCGCCGCCTACCGCGCCCGCCGCGCGTCGTCCGCCTGAGCTCGTCCGCCCGCGTCGTCGGCCTGAGCCGTCAGGTCTCCTGCACCGAGTTGCCACCGTCCACCACGACGCACTGGCCGGTGACGTACGACGCGCCCGGACTGGCCAGCCACACCACGGCTGAGGCCACCTCCTCCGGCGAGGCGCTGCGCCCCAGCGGAACCGCGAGCGCGTGCTGCGCCTCGTGCGGCGCCTGCGACCCCGTCGCCACCCACCCCGGCGCGACGGCGTTCACCGTGACGCCGGCGGACGCGACGTCCAGCGCGGCTGCCCGTGTCATCCCCACCAGGGCCGCCTTCGCCGTGGCGTAGGCGACGTCGCCGGGCGTGGCCATCACCGGCCCGGTGAGGCTGGCCACCGTCACGACCCGGCCCCACCGCGCAGCGACCATCCCGGGCACCGCCGCCCGCGTGACCAGGAACGCCGTGTCGAGGTTGCGGCGCAACGAGGACGTCCAGTCGGCGGGCGACGTCGTGGTGATGCTGCCCGACCGCTCGTCCGGATCGGAGACCGACGTCATGCCGGCGTTGTTGATCAGGACGTCGACGCGTCCCCAGCGCGCGACCGCTGTGCGCACGAGGTCGTCGGCGACGTCCGGATCGGTGAGGTCACCGACGAAGGCACCGGCCTGCGCACCGGCCTGCGCCAGCTCGGCGGCGCGATCGCGGACCCGGTCGGACGTGGCCGCCACCAGCACGTGCGCTCCGCACCGCGCGAGCAGCCGTGCGCAGGCGAACCCGATCCCGCTCGCGCTGCCGGAGCCGGTGACCACCGCCACCCGGCCGCTGAGGTCGAGCTCCTCCGGGAGCAGGGGTCCGGGCACGGCAGGAGCGTACGCGGGCCACGCCCGCGGCTCGCACGCGATGATGAGCCACGTGCCGGACGACGTCGAGGTGGTGGTCGCCCACAGCGAGCGCGCGACGCTGCGGGTCGGCGAGGTGTTCCTGAAGGTCGACGCCGACGCCGCGCGCACCGACGTCGAGGTACGGGCGATGGACCTGGCCCCGGTGCCGACCCCGCGCGTGCTGTGGCGGAAGCCGCCGGTGCTCGCGCTCGGCGCCCTGCCCGGCGTACGCCTCGGTCACCTCGGCGAGCCGTCGCCGGCGTCGCCGGCGACCTGGGCGGCGGTCGGTGCCGCCGTCCGGGCGCTGCACGACGCTCCGTTGCCGCCCTGGACGTCGAACCAGGACCGCGACCGCGCGGCCCGGCTGGACGAGGAGTGCCGGTGGCTGGTCTCGAACGACGTCCTGCCCGCAGACCTGGTCGAGCGCAACCGCGAGCTGGCCCTGGGTGCAGTGCGGCCGTGGGCTCCCGTGTTCACCCACGGCGACCTGCAGGTCGACCACGTGTTCGTCGACGGCGGGGCGGTGACGGGGATCCTGGACTGGTCGGAGGCGGGTCAGGGCGATGCGATGTTCGACCTCGCGATCCTGACCCTCGGCGAGCCGGAGCGGCTCGACGACCTCCTCGTCGGCTACGGGTCGGACGTCGACCGCGACGCGGTGCGGGGCCACCGGTCGCTGCGCAGCCTGACGGCGATCCGCTGGTTGATCGAGCACGGCTTCGACCCGTTCCTGCCCGGCTGCGAGGTCGACGTCCTCCGCGCCCAGGTCTGAACCCGCCTGCACCCGCATCGAGTTGTGTGAGTTGGCACCGGGAAGGTGCGGCTCCTGGATGAGTGCGGTCGTGGGTGCGGCGGTGATGTCGTGATCGCAGCATCTGCGCCGCACCCACAGCCGCACCCCGCGGTCTGACGGTCGTCGTTCCATGACCAAGTCCGGCGCTGCCCGGCTCGGAGTCGCGCTCTGCGGCTCGATGGGCGGCTCTCGTCGTGGTCGTGTTCACGAGCCGTCGCGGTCTTCGTCAGGTCGCGCCGTGAGTTCCGCCGCGACAGCAACCTCGGGCCACTGCGGCAACGCACTGGTCGAAATCCTGACGCCGGGTGACGACGCGCCCGATACTGCGGGGATGGGTCTTGCGGAGCAGTTCGGTCGCCCCTCGGGATGGTTGGGCGCCGTCGTCGGGCGCGGCATGGCGAAGGGCAACGCGGCACTCAGCCACTGGGTGGTCGACCAGGCTGCTGAACACCTCGACGCGCCACCTCACCGTGTCGCCGAGCTGGGCCCCGGTCCCGGTGTCGGGTTGGAGGCACTGCTCGCGCGCTTCCCCGAAGCCCAGGTATGGGGCGTCGACCTCTCCCCGGTGATGCTGGCGCAGTCCCGCAAGCGCAACCGGGCCGCCGTGTCCGACGGGCGGCTGACGTTGCTCGAGGGCGGCGTAGGCGGCCTGGGCGTCGCCGCCCCCGCGGACCTCGTGATGGCGAACCACGTCCTCTACTTCTGGTCCGACCCCTCCGCCGAGCTCGCCGCCGTCCGGTCGAGCCTGCGGCCCGGAGGGCTGCTGGCCCTCGGCTACCAGCTGCGCGCGAACATGCCGGCGATGGCGCAGAAGCGCTTCCCCGCCGCAGGTCACCGCTTGTACGACACCGGGGACGACGTGACCGCCGTCGCGCTCGCCGCCGGGTTCGGGTCGGTGGTGCACCTGGTCAAGGGCACGGCCGAGGCGCCCGAGGGCCGGGTCGCGCTGGCGACCGCCTGACCGTCGGCGGGCTGCGCGCGGAGCTAGCGACCCAGGACGTGCGGGGTGTCGACGTCCAGCGTGCCGACGTCGCTGAAGCGGGCGAGCCCGAACGTCGCGACGTCGGCGTCCGGGGTGCGGCCCTCGGCCAGGTCGGCCAGCACCAGGCCCATCAACGCGGAGAACTTGAAGCCCTCGCCGCTGTCACCGCAGGCGACCACCACGCCGCCGGGCAGGCTGTCGACGACGAAACGGTGGTCGGGCGAGTCGGTCCAGCAGCAGACCTGGGCGTCGACGACGCGCGCCGGCACGCTCGCGAGCATCCGACCCACCCGCTGGCGCGTGGCCTCGACCAGCGGTGCGTCGGGCGTGCGGTCGCCGTCGCCCTCGACGAGGTCGCGCAGCGGTCGGTCGAGCCCGACCTTGTAGCCGACACCCGGGGTGGGCATCGCGTACAGGCCCGGCTCGTCGCCGTCCGGCCCGTCGAAAAGGCACGGCAGGTCGTCGAGCGCCGGACCGCCGTCGCCCAGGTGCACCACCTGCTCGAGGTGCGGTCGCAGCGGGAGCGTCACGCCGACCTGCTCGAGCAGGGCGCTCGCCCCCGGACCGGGGGCGAGCACGACGACGTCCGCCCGCAGCACCGATCCGTCGTCGCAGGTCAGCGCGACACCCTCGGCTGCCGTCTCGACCGAGACCACCACCCGGCCGACTTCCAGGGTGCCTCCGGCCGCCTGGAACAACCCCGCCTGCGCGGCCATCGACTCGGCAGCGAGCACCGGGCCGGCGTCCGCCTGCCAGACGCCGTCCCGGCCGTCGGAGCGCAGGCCGGGGAGCACCCGCGCCACGTCGTCCGCCGCCACGACCTCGTGGTCGACACCGACCTCGTCCAGCGCGGCCTGCACGGCGTCGAGCGACACGTCGTCGCGCCACAGCAGCCCGCGCCGCAGGTGCACGGTGCGACCGCTGCGGCGGGCCAGCCGCTCCATCGCCTCGACGCTGCGCTGCGCCAGCCGCACCCGGACGGCGTCGGGGTGGGTCAGCCGCCACAACCGGGTCGGGCCAGGCGAGGAGGAGAGCCGGTTCGCGACGCCGTACCGGTCGACGAGGACGACGTCGTGACCGCGACCGGCGAGCTCGGCGGCCGCGGGCAGACCCCACGCCCCGGCGCCCACCACGACGCACCTCATGCGAGGACGGTCGTCACCGGCATCGAGGAGTCGGCCGGCAGGTCGAGGGCGCTCGGCGGGCGCCCGCGGGCGACCATCTCGGCACCGAGCGCCGCCACCATCGCGCCGTTGTCGGTGCACAGCCCGGGGCGCGGCACCCGGAGCGTGATACCTGCTGCGCTGCAACGCTCCTGGGCCATCGCGCGCAGTCGCGAGTTGGCGGCCACCCCACCGCCGACCAGCAGCGTGCCGACCCCCTGCGCACGGCACGCGGCGACGGCCTTGCGGGTCAGGACGTCGACCACGGCCTCCTGGAAGCTCGCGGCGACGTCGGCGACCGGCACCGGCTCGCCGTCGGCCTCGCGCTGCTCGACCCAGCGCGCCACCGCGGTCTTCAGCCCCGAGAACGAGAAGTCGTACGCGTGCCGCTCGAGGTCCTTCGGCCGGGTCAGCCCGCGCGGGAAGGCGATCGCCGCCGGGTCGCCCTCGCGCGCGGCGCGGTCGACGTGCGGGCCGCCGGGGAACGGCAGCCCGAGCAGCCGCGCCACCTTGTCGAACGCCTCGCCGGCCGCGTCGTCGATCGTCGAGCCCAGCGGCCGGACGTCGGACGTCACGTCCGGCACCAGCAGCAGCGAGGAGTGACCGCCCGACGCCAGCAGCGCCATCGTGGGCTCGGGCAGCGGGCCGTGCTCGAGCTGGTCGACCGCGACGTGCGCGGCCAGGTGGTTCACGCCGTACAGCGGCTTGCCCAGCGAGAGCGCCAGCGCCTTGGCTGCCGCGACCCCCACGAGCAGCGCGCCGGCCAGACCCGGCCCGCTCGTCACGGCCAGCGCGTCGACGTCCGCGAGTCGCACGCCGGCCTCGCGGCAGGCCCGCTCGACCGTCGGCGCCATGGCCTCCAGGTGCGCGCGGCTGGCCACCTCGGGCACCACGCCGCCGAAGCGCGCGTGCTCCTCGACGCTGCTCGCGACCGCGTCGACGAGCAGCTCGCCGCCGCGCACGATCCCGACGCCGGTCTCGTCGCACGAGGTCTCGATGCCGAGCACCAGCGGGGCGTCGCTCACAGGGCTCAGGGTACCGAGCGGCGCATGACCCAGGCGTCCGCGGGGCCGTCGGCGGTGCGGTAGTAGCCGCGACGGACGGCGATCCGCTCGAAGCCCTCGCGCGCGTAGAGTCGCTGGGCCGGGACGTTGTCGGCGCGCACCTCGAGCAGCAGCCGCTGCGCGCCCATCGCCGCGGCGTCCTCGACCAGCCGTCGCACCAGCAGCCCCCCGACGCCCCGCCCCTGCAGCGACGGGTGCACCGCCACCGTCATGACGTCGCCGTCGTGACCCGGCACCGACACCCCCGCGTAGCCGAGAACCTCGTCCGGCTCCTCCCCCGGCAGCAGCACGTACCGCCGCTGCGCCGGCTGGGCCAGCTCGGCCCACCAGGTCTCGACTCTCCACGCCTCGGGTCCGAACAGCTCGCGCTCCAACGGCAGCAACGGCTCGACGTCCCACCAGCGCAGGGGACGCAACGGCGCCAGCGTCGGCTCGCTCATCCCAGGACGCTCTTGCGCCCGCCGCCCTCGTGCACGTCCGGACGCCGCAGGTACCGCGGCTCGACGTCCGACAGGTCGGCGCCGGCCGCGAGCAGCCGGACGACGGCGCTGGCCAGCGCGGCGGCCGACGGGTCGAGCGGACCGACCGGGTCACCCAGGTCGTCCGGGTACAGCGACGCACCACGCCCGACCACCGGCCGTCCGTCGAGCGGGACGTCGGCGGGCCGGCTGACCTCAGGACCCTGCACCCGTTGCGGCACGGACGATCCCGCCTCGTACGCCGCCCAGTAGACCTCGCGGCGCCGGGCATCCGTCGCGACGACGAAGGGTCCGTCGACCGCGCCCTCGTCCGCGGCCCGCGCTGCCAGCGCGTCGAGCGTGCACAGCCCGTGCACCGGCAGCCCCAGCGCCGCCCCCATGGTGCGAGCGGTGACCAGGCCGACGCGCAGCCCGGTGAACGGGCCCGGCCCGGTGCCCACCGCCACGTCGGTGAGGTCGCGCGCGGTCGCTCCTGCCTGCGCGAGAACGGATTCGACGCCCGGCGCCAGCAGCTCGCCGTGACGGCGCGCGTCGACCGCGAGCGACTCGGCGACCACTCGCTCGCCGTCGTGCAGCGCGACGGTCACCGCGGGCGTGGCGGTGTCGAGGGCCAGCAGCAGCACGGCTCAGGCCCCCAGCTCGACGTCGGCCCAGCGCGGGCCGAACCCCTCGACCCGCACCTGGCGCGGCTGCTCGAGGTCGCCGGTCTCGTCGTCCACCGCGTCGTCCGCCGCGTCGTCCGCCGCGTCGTCCGCTTCGTCGGTCTCGACGTCCTCGCGCACGACGTCGCGGTCGCCGTCCGGACCCGCGTCCTGGCCGCGCGGTCGGGTGATCGCCACGTGCAGCCGGTCGGTCGTGAGGTCGTCGACGAGGCCCTCGCCCCACTCGACGACGGTGATGCTGTGCTCCAGGCTCGCGTCGAGGTCGAGGTCGTCGACCTCGGCGATCGAGCCCAGCCGGTAGGCGTCGACGTGCACGAGCGGCGGTCCGTCGACCTCGCTCGGGTGCACGCGCGCGATGACGAAGGTCGGCGAGGTGACCGGCCCTCGCACCCCGAGGCCGGCGCCGATCCCCTGCGTCAGCGTCGTCTTGCCGGCGCCGAGGTCACCGGTGAGCACCACCAGGTCGCCCGGCCGCAGGACGTCGGCCAGCCGCCGTCCGAGCGCGTGCATGTCGTCGCGCGTCGCGACGGTCTGCTGGGCCTGCACGCGCCCATGCTACGGGTCAGGGCTTGGGGTGACGCATCTGCTCCTGCACCAGCGCCGCGTACGCGCGCTGCCCCGCGGCGTTGGGGTGGAAGCTCTCGGGGTTGATGGGCGAGAACCCGTTGGCCTGCACCGAGATGTCGTTGAACCACGGGTCCGAGCTGCCGATCCCGTGCCCGCGGAACGCCTCCGTCGGGTCGATGAACTCCACGTCCGCGCCGCTCTCCCGGGCCGCCGCGGCCAGCATGGCGTTCAGCTGGTCACCCTTCTCGTTCATCCAGCGCTGGTCGTCCGCGAACAGCAGGTTGCGGTAGTTGTTCGACGGGTCGTCGGGGAACAGGTGCGGGTAGCCCACGATGATGATCCGCGCGTTGGGCGCCTTCTCCCGGATCCGCCGGTACGTCTCGATCAGCTCGGCCTTCTTGTCGACCAGGCGCTGCTGGAACTTCGCCTCGTTCTTGTCCTCGCAGGTGGCGCCGTTGATGACGCAGTCCTTGAGGACGTCGGCGAACCCCATGTCGTTGCCGCCGATGGAGAAGGTCACCAGGCTCGTCTTGTCGCTGAGCGCGTCCTCCTGCGGCCCCTCTCCCGTCTGGCCCGCGTTGGGGTTGGTGAACTCGTTGATCTCGGCACCCGAGCAGGCGACGAACGACGAGCCGCCCTTGAAGTCGTTCTCCGCCGCCACGATCGAGCCGTAGGCGTTGCCCGAGCGGTGGCACCCGTTGTGGTACTTGGGGTCGCGGTCGCCCGGCCACCACAGGTGCGAGTCCATCCAGTCGGCGAACCCGCGGTCGTCGCGGTCGGACTGCGGCTCGTAGTCGCCCGCGCCCTCGCCCGACGAGAACGAGTCGCCCATCGCGACGTACTCGCCGGACGTCGCCTGCTCGTACGGCGACAGCGACGGGTCGCCGACGCCGTCCGACCCGCACTGGGTGCCGCCGGTGATCTTGCAGACCGCGGTGGACACCGCCCCGGTGGCGCGGGCGGCGACCGGCGTCACCAGCAGCGCGGTGCAGATGCCGCCGATCAGGACGGCGATGCCGACGTACTCCAGGGTGCCGGCGCCGCGGTCGCTGGAGAGCCGGCGGCGCAGGGCCCGCAGCCAGGCGGTCATGCCCCGAGCCGGTTCGCCGCGGCGGTGGCCGCCTGCTTCACGGTGGTCTCGGGCGGGGCCTCCTTGAGCGCGTACGACGTCATCAGGACGACGGTGCGACCGCTGCGGATCAGGACGACGTCGGTGGTGATCGGCAGGTCGGTCTGCGGCACCTGGCGCCAGGCGACGGACTCGTCACCCAGCTGCGGCAGGTCGAGCGGGCGCACCGCCATCGTGGCCGCGGGGGCCGTGCCGTTCGCCGGGAGCTGGTAGGACGTGCAGGTCGCGAGCGCCTTGCGCAGCGCCGCGACGACGGCGGTCGCCGAGTCGTCGGGGTAGACGCGCACGCGCTGCTCGACGAACGGGCCGACCGGCCCCTGCGAGAAGCGCGCGCTGGCCTGCTGCACCGGCGGGGTGGGCTCGATGTCGACGCCGCAGACGGTCTGCCGGTAGCCGGCGCTCTGCCCGCCGCTGGCGGCGAAGCCCTCGGGCAGGTCGGCCGGGCTGACCAGCACCTTCTGCGCCGCCGCGGCGTCGGCCGTCGCTCCCGGCGCCACCGAGTCGTCGCGGTGCTCGACGCCGCACCCGGTGACGACCAGGGTGCCGACGACCACGGCCACGGCGACGGCGGTCAGCCGGGACCAGCTCTGCAGGACGGACATGGCGGGCTCCTCACGCTCGTGAGGACGAGCCTGCTCCCGCCCGGGCAGGGCGTCCTGGGCCCACGGGCCTCAGCCCGGGCCCAATTGCCCGCGCCCGGCTAGGCCCGCCGCGAGCGGCGCAGGCGCGGACGACGGCCCCGGCCGGCCGTCGTCCCGTCGCGCTCGACCGCCCGGTCGGCCCGCTCGAGCAGGTCGCCGACGTGCAGGTTCACGACGTCGGGGTGCTCGAGCATCACCATGTGCCCCGCGTGCGGGACGACGACGTGCTCGGCGCCCGGCAGCCGCCGGACGATCTCGGCGCTGTGCTCGAGCGGGGTCAGCAGGTCGCCGTCGCCCGAGAGCACCAGCGCCTCGAGCCCGTCGAGCGTGGCCAGCGCGTCGCCCTTGTCGTGCAGGTCGAAGCCGGGCAGGAAGCCCGAGACGACGTCGATCGGCGTGGCCGCGATCATCGCGGCGGTGAAGCGCACCAGCTCGGGCGGCACGTCCGAGGCGTAGGAGTAGCGCTTGACGAGCACCTGCTCGAGGTCGCTGCCGATGCGGCGGGTGCGGTCGACCAGCCGGGGCGCGCGGGTCAGCCCGACCAGCGCCACCGGCGCGACGCGGTGCGCGACCCGGCCGAGCCGGTCGGCCAGCCCCCAGTGGACGTCGGCCAGGCCGCCCGAGCTGGTCGCCACCAGGCCCACGCCGACCACGCGCTCGCGCACGAGGTCGGGCTGCTGGGCGGCGAGCGCCATGACGGTCATGCCGCCCATCGAGTGCCCGACCAGCACGACCGGGCCCTCGGGCGCGGTGGCCTCGACGACGGCGCGCAGGTCGGCGCCGCACTGGTCGACGGTGTAGTGGTCGTCCGGCCCGGTGCCCGACCGGCCGTGGCCGCGCTGGTCCCAGAACACCATGCGGTAGCGGCCGCGCAGCCACTGCCGCTGGAAGTGCCAGATGTCCTGGTTGAGGCAGAAGCCGTGGCTGAAGACGACGGTGACGGGCGAGGGCTGGGCGTCGTCGTCGAGGGGCTCGCCGACGTCCAGGTCGTCGACCTCGACGTAGAGCGCGGTGCCGTCGTCCGCCGTGACCCGCTGGGGCGCGCCGCGCAGCGAGCCGTACGCCTCGACGCCCACGCCCACGCCCGGGCGCACGCGGCCCGCGGTCCAGCGCTCGGCGGCCAGGCCCAGCGCCGCGCCGACGCCCGCGGCGGCCAGACCGGCGCCGACCCCGACGACGGTGCGCGACGGCGACCTCACGACGCCTCCCCCACGTACGTGCGGGGAACGCGCGAGCCGATCCGGGTGACGATCTCGTAGGAGATGGTGTCGAGCACCTCGGCCCAGTCCTGCGCCGTCGGCTCGCCGTGCGCGCCCTCGCCGAACAGGACGACGGGGTCGCCGGCCCGCAGCTCGCCGACGTCCGGGCGCTCGCCGAGGTCGACGACCACCTGGTCCATGCAGACCCGGCCGGCGATCGTGTGCCGGCGCCCGGCCACCTGCAGCGGCCCGACGTTGCCGGCGGCGCGCGGGACGCCGTCCGCGTACCCGAGCGGGACGAGCCCGAGGGTGGTGTCGCGGGGCGTCGTGTAGGCGTGGCCGTACGAGACGCCCGACCCCTCGGGCACGCGCTTCACCAGCGCCAGCCGGGCCCGCAGGGTCATCGCCGGGCGCAGCCCGAAGTCGGCCGGTGCCCCGAGGTCGGGCACCGGCGACAGGCCGTAGACCGCGATGCCGGGGCGCACCAGGTCGAAGTGCAGCTGCGGGCTGGTCAGCGTGGCGGCCGAGTTGGCCAGGTGCCGCACCTCGGGTCGCACCCCGCGCCGCTCGGCCAGGTCGAGCGCCGCCCGGAACGCCTCGGCCTGCCGCGCGACCGTCGGGTGCTGGGGCGCGTCGGCCCATGCCAGGTGCGACCAGACGCCCACCACCTCGAGCGTCCCCTCGGCCTGCGCGGCGAGGGCGTGGTCGACCAGGTCGCCCCACTCGTCGGCGGCCGCGCCCCCGCGCGACAGCCCGGTGTCGATCTTCAGGTGCAGCCGGGCCGAGCGCCCGGTGGCCCGTGCCGCCGCGACCACCTCGTCGACCGCCCAGGGCGCGCTCGCGCTGAGGTCGACGTCGGCCGCGAGCGCCGCCGCGAAGTCGTCGCCGGGCACGTGCAGCCACGACAGCAGGCGGCCCGTGTCGCCGGCCGCCCGCAGCGCGAGCGCCTCGGCCCGCAGCCCGACGCCGAGCCAGGTGGCCTCGCCGGCCCGGGCAGCCCGCGCGAGCGGCACCAGGCCGTGCCCGTAGGCGTCGGCCTTCACCACGGCCATGACCTCGGCGCTGCCGGCGCGCGTCTGCAGGGCCGCGACGTTCGACCGCACGGCGGCGAGGTCGACGACGGCCTCGGCCGGCAGGACTGGGTCGCTCACCCGGTCAGTCTGCCAGCGCCAGCAGGTCGGCGACCGTCCCGGGCAGCGCGTCGAGCAGGCGCCCGGCGTCCAGGGGGCCCCCGCCGGACGCGCGGCGCCCGGCCAGGCCGTGCACGGACGCCGCCACCGCACCGGCCGAGCGCGGGTCGAGCCCCGCCGCCAGGAGCGTGCCCGCCACCCCGGCCAGGACGTCGCCCGAACCGGCCGAGGCGAGCCACGCCGGCCCCTCGGCCTCGCTCATGACCGTGCCGCCGTCGGGCGGGACGACGAGGGTGACCGCCCCCTTGAGCAGCACCGTCGCGCCGGTCAGCTCGGCCGCGCGGCGGGCGTGCTGGAGCGGCCGGGCCTCGACGTCGTCCCGGCTCACCTCGGGGCCGTCGTCCTGCAGACGGGTCAGCAGCCGGGCCAGCTCGCCCGCGTGCGGCGTGAGCAGGGTGGGGGCGCCGCGGCGGGTCACCAGCTCGAGCGCCCCGGCGTCGACCACGCACGGCAGGTCGCTCGCCAGCGCGGTCTCGGCATGGCCGCGCTGGCCGTCGTCGCCGTCCGGGTCGAGCCCCGGACCGACCACCCAGGCCTGCACCCGGCCCTCGCCGGGCACGACCTCGGGCCAGCGGGCCCGCACCAGGTCGGTGGGCTCCTGCGGTCCGACGTAGCGCACCATGCCGGCGCCGGTACGCACGGCCGAGCCCACGGCCAGCACGGCGGCCCCCGTGTACGTCGGGCCGCCGGCCACCACGCCGACCACGCCGCGCCGGTACTTGTCGTCGCCGGACGACGGGTGCGGCCACCGCGCGGCCACGTCGGCGGGCTCGAGGCGGGTGACCTCGGGCGAGCCCAGCGCGGCCGGGTCGAGGCCGATGTCGACGACGTCCAGCCGCCCGACGAGCGCCGCGGCCGGGGGCAGCAGCAGCGCCGGCTTGGCGGTGCCGAAGGTGACCGTGCGGGTGGCCGTGACGACCACGTCGCCGACCGCGCCCGTGCCGGGGTCGACACCGCTGGGCAGGTCGACGGCCACGACCGGCACGCCGTCCGGCACCGCCGCGAGCAGCTCGCCCACGGCCGGGTCGAGCCCGGGACGCCCGCCGATGCCCAGCAGGCCGTCGACGACGAGGTCCGCAGTGCGCAGCTCGTCGGCGCCGGCCGCGGCCGGCGCCGCCCGTCCGCCCGCGCCGCGCAGCCCGGCGAGGCCTTCCGCGTGAGCGCTCGGGGCGACCACCACGGCCACCACCTGCGCGCCGCGCCCGGCCAGGCGGGCGCCGGCCCACAGCGCGTCGCCGCCGTTGGACCCGGCACCGACCAGCAGCACCACGCGCGCGCCGTAGACCGGACGTCGTCCCCGGGCCGAGCGCAGCTCGTCGGTCACCGCGAAGGCCAGGGCGGAGGCGGCGCGCTGCATCAGCGCGCCGTCGGGCAGGTCGGCCATCGCGGCGGCCTCGGCGCGGCGCACCGCCTCGACGCCGTGGGCGTGGATCACGCGGTCTCCGCCACGACGACGGCGCTCGCGATGCCGGCGTCGTGCGACATGGACAGGTGCAGGCGCGACACCTCGAGCTCGGTCGCGCGGGCCGCGACCGTGCCCTGCACCTGCAGCTCGGGCTGGCCGGTGGCGTTCTTGACGACGGTGGCGTCGGTCCAGTGCAGGCCGACGGGGGCGCCGAGCGCCTTGGCCAAGGCCTCCTTGGCCGCGAACCGCGCCGCCAGGGAGGCCAGCGGCAACGAGCGCTCGTCTTCGGTGAAGAGGCGGTCGAGCAGCCGCGGCGTGCGCTCGAGGGTCAGCCCGAAGCGCGCGACGTCCACCACGTCGATGCCGACGCCGACGATCACGCGCTACTCGACCGTGACGGACTTGGCCAGGTTGCGCGGCTGGTCGACGTCCAGGCCCTTGGCGGTGGCCAGCGCGCACGCGAACACCTGCAGCGGGACCGTGGTGACCAGCGGCGCGAGCAGGGTCGGCGTCTGCGGCACCCGGATCACGACGTCCGCGAACGGCTCGACGTCGGTGTCGCCCTCCTCGGCGATCACGATCGTGCGCGCGCCGCGGGCCCGGATCTCCTGGATGTTCGAGACGACCTTGCCGTGCAGCGAGTCGCGACCGCGGGGGGACGGGACGACGACGAACACCGGCAGCCCCTCCTCGATCAGCGCAATCGGGCCGTGCTTGAGCTCGCCGGCCGCGAAGCCCTCGGCGTGGATGTAGGCGAGCTCCTTGAGCTTGAGCGCGCCCTCCATGGCGACCGGGAAGCCGACGTGCCGGCCGAGGAAGAGGATGACCCGCTCGTCGGCCATGGACGTCGCCAGCTCGCGCACCGGGCCCATGCCGTCGAGCACCTGCTGGATCTGGTCGGGCACCTCGCCGAGGCGGGCGAGCAGGTCGCGCACCTCGTCCTCGTACTTGTTGCCGCGCAGCTGGGCGAGGTAGAGGCCCAGCAGGTAGCAGGCGGTGATCTGGCCGAGGAAGGCCTTGGTCGACGCGACCGCGACCTCGGGCCCGGCGTGCGTGTAGATCACGGCGTCGGCCTCGCGCGGGATGGTCGAGCCGTGGGTGTTGCAGATCGCGACAACCTTGGCGCCCTGCTCGCGCGCGTGCCGCACGGCCATCAGGGTGTCCATGGTCTCGCCGGACTGCGAGATCGCGACGACCAGCGTCTTCTCGTTGACCACCGGGTCGCGGTAGCGGAACTCGTGGGCGAGCTCGACCTCGGTGGGCACGCGGCACCAGTGCTCGATCGCGTACTTGGCGACCTGCCCCGCGTACGCGGCGGTGCCGCACGCGATGACCACGATCTTGTCGACCGAGCGCAGCACCCCGGCGTCGATGCGCAGCTCGTCGAGCACCAGGTGGCCCTCGGCGTCCATGCGGCCGAGGAGGGTGTCGGCGACGGCGCGCGGCTGCTCCTCGATCTCCTTGGCCATGAAGGAGTCGTACCCGCCCTTCTCGGCGGCCGAGGCGTCCCAGTCGACGTGGTACTCCTTGGTCTG
Source organism: Angustibacter peucedani (assembly GCF_054779595.1). Classification (NCBI taxonomy): domain Bacteria; kingdom Bacillati; phylum Actinomycetota; class Actinomycetes; order Kineosporiales; family Kineosporiaceae; genus Angustibacter; species Angustibacter peucedani. The sequence continues at coordinate 22,892 of NZ_BAAGXY010000009.1, read as the reverse complement.
CGCCGGCTGGCCGTCGAAGCCCACGACCTCGAGGGACGTCGGCGTGATCGTGACGACCTGGTCCTGGCCGAGCTCGACCGCGTCGCGGGTGTGCTCGATGAACGCCGCGACGTCCGAGCCGAGGTAGTTGGCGCCCTGGCCGCGGCCGGCGACGAGCGGGGAGTTGCGCCGCGCGCCGACCACGGTGGACGGCGCGTCGGCGTGCACCGCGAGCAACGTGAACGCGCCCTCGAGCCGGTTGCAGACCGTGCGCATGGCGTCGGTGAGGTCACCCAGCTCGTCGTACGCGCGGCCGACCAGGTGGGCCGCCACCTCGGTGTCGGTCTCGGACCGGAACGTCACGCCCGCCGCCACGAGCTCGGCCCGCAGCGACGCGAAGTTCTCGATGATGCCGTTGTGCACGAGGGCCAGCCGGCCGTCCTCGCTCAGGTGCGGGTGGGCGTTGGCGTCGTTCGGGGCGCCGTGCGTGGCCCAGCGGGTGTGCCCGACACCGGTGACGCCGTCTGGGAGGGGCTGGTCGGCCAGCGCCTTCTCGAGGTTGGCGAGTTTGCCGGCCTTCTTCTGGGTGGCCAGCCGCCCGTCGTCCGTCTGGACGACGATCCCGGCCGAGTCGTACCCGCGGTACTCCATCCGGCGCAGGCCCTCGAGGACCACCTCGAGCGCCTCGGTGCCGCCCGCTGGACCGGTGTACCCGACGATTCCGCACATGGCGTCAAGGGTAGCCTTGCCCGTCGTGGCCAACGGCAACGGCGCCAGCCTGCCCTCGCCCTACGTCGAGCTCGACCGCGAGGCGTGGGCGGCGCTGCGCGCCCAGACCCCCCTCACCCTCGGCGCCGACGACGTCGAGCGGTTGGAGGGTCTGGGCGACCGGGTCGACCTGCGCGAGGTCGAGGAGGTCTACCTCCCGCTGTCGCGGCTGCTGAACCTCTACGTGCGCGGCGCCGCCCGGCTGCACCGGGTCACCGGCGAGTTCCTGGGCGAGGGCAGCGAGCGCGTGCCGTTCGTCGTCGGCATCGCGGGGTCGGTGGCGGTCGGCAAGTCCACCACCGCCCGCCTGCTGCGCGACCTGCTCGCCGCCTGGCCCGAGACCCCGGACGTGCAGCTGGTCACCACCGACGGGTTTCTCTACCCCAACGCCGAGCTCGAGCGCCGAGACCTGCTGCAGCGCAAGGGATTCCCCGAGTCGTACGACCGTCGCGCGCTGCTGCGGTTCGTCGCCGAGATCAAGGCGGGCAAGGCCGAGGTGGCCGCGCCGGTGTACTCGCACCTGACCTACGACATCGTCCCGGACGAGCACGTCGTCGTCCGCCGGCCCGACGTCCTGATCGTCGAGGGGCTCAACGTGCTGCAGCCCCCGCGGGTCGACGCCCAAGGCCGGTCGGGGCTGGCGGTGAGCGACTTCTTCGACTTCTCGGTCTACGTCGACGCCAAGACCGAGGACGTGCGGCAGTGGTACGTCGACCGGTTCCTGCGCCTGCGCCGCACCGCGTTCGCCGACCCGTCGTCCTACTTCCACCGGTACGCGGCGCTGAGCGACGCCGAGGCGGTCGAGACCGCGCTGGGCATCTGGGCGCGCATCAACGAGACGAACCTGGTCGAGAACGTCCGGCCCACGCGCGGGCGGGCCACGCTCGTGCTCACCAAGGGTGCGGATCACGCCGTGACCCGCGTGCGCCTGCGCAAGGCCTAGCTCGACGTCCGGGCTGGTAGCCACGGGCCCGAGGTGACGCCCGCAGCCCGTCGTGATCATGCGATCCGGCCCTACGAGCGACGTCGGCCACCATCCGCTCATGCCGAGTCGAGTGATTCAGCACAGACAAGGTGCGGTTCATGGGTGAGTGCGGCCGTGGGTGCGGCGGTGACGTCGTGATTGCAGCATCTGCGCCGCACTCACGGCCGCCCCCACCCCACTGCGAGGACCGAGCCGCGGCGGCGCCCCTTGGCCGACAACCGGATCTGCCGCGATCCGTGACGAGCGATGTCCGGGCCGGTCGCGATGGCTACCGGCATCGCTACCGCGGATCGGCTGCGGGGGCGACCAGTTCGCGGTCGCCATGCCGGTAGCCACGCCCACGCGTGGGCTAGAGGTGCTTCTGCCAGTCGGTGCTGACGCCGACGGTGACGAAGCCGAGCGCGCGGTTGACCCGCAGCATCGGCGCGTTCTCGGCCGCGTTCCAGGTCACCACGCGCTGCACGGCCGGCAGCTCGGCGCGCAGCGCGCGCACGTTCGCCGCCTTGACGAGCTGACCGAGCCGGTGGCCCCGGTGCTCCGCGAGCACCAGCGTGTCCCACTGGTAGGCGTGGTCAGGGGTGTGCTCGGCCACCGCGAGCTCGGTGAAGGCGACGGCCCGACCCGTGTCGCGGTGCACGGCGACCGTCGTCACCATGCGCCGTCCCATGGCCGCGACGGTGGCGAACTGCTCGCGCACGCGATCGGCGTCCCAGACCTCCTCCTCGGACTCGATGTCGCCGAGCGGGGCGTCGGTGCTCATCCGCGTCTGCAGCGCGGCGCGCTGGTCGAGCCATTCCTCGGGCATGCCGTCCCACCAGGTGAGCAGGTCGTAGTCCGCGGCGTGCGGCGCCGCCTCGGCCTCGACCGGCGCGAGCACCTCGTCGACCGGTCCGGCCGGCAGGCGCCAGTCGTTGCGCAGCGTCACGAGGGCCTTGGCGTAGCCGTGCGCCGGGCCGAACGTGTCGGCCGGGTCGGCGTGGGCAGTCGAGACCTCGCTGCTGACCAGCATGGTGCGGCGCCCGTCCTCGCGAGCGGCAGCCTCCAGCTCGGCCAGCAGCGCCGATCCGATGCCCCGACGCCGCGACCCGGGACGCACCGAGAAGAACGAGCGAGCCACCGTGAGGTTGTCCACCAGCGACAGGTGCACGTTGCCCTCGCCGACGACCCGGTCGCCCTGCAGCGCCGCCACCATGACGAACCGCCGGTCGGTCGACGTCCGGTTGCGCTCGCGCACCTCGTCCGCCGAGTAGACGGTGTGGTCCTCGCCGAACTCGTGCCGACCGGCCTCCATGCCCGCGTCGACCCACCCCTCGAGCAGCTCGTCGTCCGTCAGCGGGTCGAACCGCACGATCCTCACGTCGTCCACGCCGACGACCTTGCCAGGACGACGCACCGCGCTGCACCTGGAATACCGGACGGCGCTGGGCGAGGATGACGACGCCACCTCGCGACCCGAAGGAGCACCATGACCGAGCCGTTCGACCACCTGCTGCAGGCCTACGCACGGCTCGTCGTGCGCGTGGGCGTCAACCTCCAGCCGGGGCAGGAGATGGTGGTCGTCGGCCTGCCCGAGCAGGCCGCGACGGCGCGGGCGCTGGCCGAGGAGGCCTACCGGGTCGGCGCGAGCCGGGTGACGATCACGTACTCGGACCCGCACCTGCAACGGGCGGCGGTCGAGCACGCGCCCGAGGAGATGCTCGGCAAGACGCCGCCGCACCTGGTCGAGGGGGTGAAGTCGTGGGCCACCACCAAGCCCGCCGTCGTCAGCCTCACCGGCAACCCGTTCCCCACGCTCATGGACGGGCTCGACCCCGAGCGGCTGGCCAAGTCGCAGCCGGTCGACCTCATCTCGGCGTTCATCCCGGTGATCACCACCAACACCGTCGCGTGGACGGTCGTCGGGGCACCGACCGTCGGCTGGGCGCAGAGCGTCGGGGTCGCGGACGTGGCGGCGCTGTGGGAGGCGGTGGCCGTGGCCATGCGGCTCGACGAGGCCGACCCGGTCGCCGCCTGGCAGGCGCACATCAAGAAGCTGCACGCACGGGCCGCGATCCTGAACGGGCACGCCTTCGACCGCGTCCGCTACCAGGGCCCAGGCACCGACGTCACGATCGGCATGGCCGAGGAGTCGGTGTGGGTCGGCGGCTCGCTCGAGAACGTCGACGGCGTGGAGTTCGTGCCGAACATGCCGACCGAGGAGGTCTTCGTCTCCCCCGACTGGCGCCGCGCCGAGGGCAGGCTGCGCACCGCCGCGCCGTTCTTCCTCACCACGATGGGCGCCATGGTCGAGGGCCTCGAGCTCGAGCTGCGCGACGGCACCATCACCGACGTCAGCGCCGATCGGGGCGAGCAGGCGGTGCAGCAGCAGTTCGAGCTCATCCCGCGCTCGCGGCATCTCGGCGAGGTGGCGATCGTCGACGCCGACTCGCGGGTGTCGGCGACCGGCCTGACCTACAAGGACATGCTGTACGACGAGAACATCGGCTCGCACGTGGCGTGGGGCACCGGCTACCCGACGGCGTTCCGGGGCGGGCTCGACCTGTCGCCGCAGGAGCGCATCGACGCCGGGCTGAACCAGGCCAACACCCACGTCGACATCGTCATCGGCAGCCCCGAGGTGCAGATCGACGGCATCCACGCCGACGGCTCGGTCACGCCGATCACGCGCGGCGACGAGTTCGTGCTGAAGGACTGACCGGTGCTGCACCTGCGCCTGGTCGTGCCGGACGGCGCCTGCCGGGCCGTCGAGGACTACCTGGTGCAGGACGAGCGCACCACCAACGTCGTCGTCCTGCCCGGAGCCGCGCGCGACCCCGCGGGCGACGTCGTCACCTGCGACGTCGCGCGCGAGGGGGCCAGCGACGTCCTGGCCCGGGTGCGCGAGCTCGGGCTGGACGACCGCGGCACCGTGGCGATCGAGGAGGTCGTCGCGTCGCCGTCCCCGCAGGCCCGTCGGGCCGAGCGCGCTGCGCCGGGCAGCCCGGACGACGGCGTGGTCTGGGACGTCGTCACCGACGCGGCGTACGACGGGGCCCGCAGCTCGTGGACGTACTACGCCTTCTTGTCCCTCGCCACGACGATCGCCGCGGTGGCGGTCGTCCTCGACTCACCCATCCTCGTCGTCGGCGCCATGGTGGTCGGCCCGGAGTTCTCGGTGGTCTCGGCCGTCGCGCTCGGGCTGGTGCTGCGCGAGCGACGGCTGGTGCTCGGCGGCTGCCGGCTGCTGGTGCTGGGCTTCGCGGTGGCGATCGCCATCACGACCGCGCTGTCGCTCGTGGCCGCCGCCGCGGGCTGGGTCGACGCCGGGTCGCTGACCGCGCCGCGGCCGCAGACGGGCTTCATCTGGACGCCGGACCGGTGGTCGTTCGTGGTGGCGCTGCTCGCCGGCACGGCCGGCACGCTGTCGCTGACGGCGGGCCGGTCGAACGCGCTGGTCGGCGTCTTCATCTCGGTCACGACGGTGCCGGCCGCGGGCAACCTCGCGCTCGCCCTCGCGCTGGCCGTGCCGCACGAGATCGGCGGGGCGGCGGCGCAGCTCGGCATCAACCTGGCCGGCATGGTGCTGGCCGGGTCGGTGACGCTGCTGGTGCAGCGCGCGCTGTGGGCGCGCCTGCGGCGACCGCGTCGAGGGCCGGGGGCGGACGTCAGCCCAGGGCCAGCCGCTCCTTGACGACGACCGCGAGCCGGTCGGCGAGCTGCTGCGCCTGCTCGGCCTCGCCCGCCTCGACCATGACCCGCACCAGCGGCTCGGTGCCCGACGGACGCAGCAGCACCCGGCCCTGACCGGCCAGCTCGAGCTCGGCCGCCTGCACCGCCTGCCGCACGTGCTCGTCGTCGCGGGCACGCGCCTTATCGACGTCGCGCACGTTGACCATGACCTGCGGCAGCCGCACCATCACGCCGGCCAGGTCGGCCAGCGGGCGCCCGGTCTGGGCCACCCGCGAGGCCAGGAGCAGCGCGGTCAGCACGCCGTCACCGGTGGTGCCGTGGTCGCTGAGGATCACATGACCCGACTGCTCGCCGCCCAGGCTGAAGCCGCCGCTGCGCATCTGCTCGAGCACGTAGCGGTCGCCGACCGCGGCCTGCACGACGGTGATGCCCTCGCGCTGCATCGCCTGCAGCAGGCCGAGGTTGCTCATCACGGTGGCGACGAGGGTGTCCCCCGCCAGCGCCTCGCGCTCGCGCAGGGCCAGCGCCAGCACCGCCATGATCTGGTCGCCGTCGACGACCTGGCCGCTCGCGTCGACCGCGAGGCAGCGGTCGGCGTCGCCGTCCAGCGCCACGCCGAGGTCGGCACCGTGCGCGACGACGGCTTCCTGCAGGTGCTCGAGGTGGGTCGAGCCGTACCCGTCGTTGATGTTCAGGCCGTCCGGCTCGCCGCCGATGACGTCGACCCGCGCGCCGGCGTCGCGCAGCAGCCGCGGGCCGACGTGGCTGGCCGCGCCGTGGGCGCAGTCGACCACGACGTGCAGACCGTCCAGGCGGTGCGGCAGCGCGGCGAGCAGGTGGGCCACGTAGTCGTCGGCGGCCGCGGCGTCGCCGCGCACCCGGCCGACCTTGTCGCCCGTGGGGCGCTCCCAGGGCTCGCGCAGCCGCTGCTCGATGGCGTCCTCGATGACGTCGTCGAGCTTGTGGCCGCCGCGGGCGAAGAACTTGATGCCGTTGTCGGGCATGGCGTTGTGCGAGGCCGACAGCATGACACCGAGGTCCGCGCCGCGGGCGCCGGTGAGGAAGGCCACGGCGGGCGTCGGCAGCACGCCGACGTCCAGGACGTCGACCCCGGCGCTCGCGAGGCCGGCGACCACGGCGGCGCTGAGGAACTCGCCAGAGGCGCGCGGGTCGCGGCCGACGACCGCGAACGGGCGGTGGCCGGCGAAGGCGCCGGCGTCGCCCAGCACGTGCGCGGCGGCCACGGACAGGTCGAGGGCGAGCTCGGCGGTGACGTCGCGGTTGGCGAGCCCCCGGACCCCGTCGGTGCCGAACAGTCGTGCCACGTGGTGCCTCTCGTCGAGCGGTGCTGCCCCGTCGCGGGGTCGGCCGGGAAACGGCGACGGCCCCGGGGAACGGTACCCCGGGGCCGTCGCTCGGCGCGCGTCCCGTCGTGGACGACGGCGCGCGCGGTGGATCAGCGCTTGCTGTACTGCGGAGCCTTGCGCGCCTTCTTCAGACCGGCCTTCTTGCGCTCGATGGCGCGCGGGTCGCGGGTCAGGAAGCCGGCCTTCTTCAGCGCGGGGCGGTTGGCCTCGGCGTCGACCTCGTTCAGCGCACGGGCGATGCCGAGACGCACCGCGCCGGCCTGGCCGCTGGGGCCGCCGCCGTGCACGCGGGCGAGGACGTCGAAGGCACCGTCGAGCTCGAGCACCTTGAAGGGCTCGCTCACGATCTGCTGGTGCACCTTGTTGGGGAAGTAGTTCGCCAGCTCGCGGCCGTTGATCGTCCAGCGGCCGGTGCCGGGGACGATGCGGATGCGGGCGACGGCCTCCTTGCGGCGACCCGTCGCGGCACCCGGGCCGGACGCGCTCGCGCGGCGGACGGGGGCCTCGCTGGACTCGCTGGTGTAGCTGCTGGGCGCGTCGTCGCCGTCGACGGCGTCGAGCTCGACCTCGGTGGTGGACTCAGCCACGGTTCTCCTCGAACTGCTGGTGTCTGCTGGTAACTGCGGGGTGGACCGGGCCGGTGCTTACTGCGCGACCTGGGTGATCTCGAACGGCTGCGGCTTCTGCGCCTGGTGCGGGTGCTCCGGACCGGCGTAGACCTTCAGCTTGCTCAGCTGGGCCGCGGCCAGCGAGTTCTTCGGCAGCATGCCCTTGACGGCCTTCTCGACCGCCTTGGTGGGGAACTTCTCGAGCAGCTCGGCGTACGTGCGCGAGCGCAGGCCGCCCGGGTAGCCGGAGTGGCGGTACGCCTTCTTCTGCTCGAGCTTGGCGCCGGTCAGGGCCACCTTGTCGGCGTTGACGACGACGACGAAGTCACCGGTGTCGACGTGCGGAGCGAAGGTCGGCTTGTGCTTGCCCCGCAGGAGCACGGCGACCTGGCTGGCGAGCCGGCCCAGGACGACGTCGGTGGCGTCGATGACGTGCCACTGGCGGTCGACCTCGCCGGGCTTCGGGGTGTACGTACGCACGGTCGTAGCCTTCGTTCTTCGTCACAGGTGGTCAGGCACGCGAGGCGCCCGCTGGCAGTGGTGTCGCGGTGGTCCAGCGCCGGCCCTGCTGCGAGGGCACGCCGGACACGCACGACGACGGTCCAGAGTACCCGTCGCCGTCCGCAGGGGTCAAAACGCGCGACCCCGCACCGAGGTCACCGCTCGACGAGCACGGCCACGGTGCGCGCCGGCACCGTCGCCGTCCCGGTCGCTGACGACCACGTCGTGCCCTTGACCACCGGGTCGGAGCCGGCCGCCTGCACCGGCGAGAGCGCCAGCGCGTGGCCGGACAGCCCCGGCACCGGCTGGCTGACCGCCGAGGCCGAGGCGTTGATGACGACCACGAGCCCCTTCAGCGCGCGGTCGACGTCCGGGCCGACGGTGTCGTCGACCCGCATGACGACCACCCCGGGCCGGGCCGAGGCGGTGCCGCTCGTCGGGAACGACACCTTCTGCCCGATCAGCGCGGCCGAGCCGAGGCGGAAGAGCCGGGACGACGTCCGCAGCCGCAGCAGGTCCTGCGCCGCCGCGCTGGCCGTGGCGACGTCCGCCGCGGTCGGCTTGAGCGACGCGTCGGCCAGCAGCGGCCGCTGGAACGGCCACTTCGCCTCGTTGTCGGCCTTCGGCGGCAGGCCGTGGCCGAAGCCGTTGTCCTTGCCGGTCCAGTCGAGGGTGTTGAACCAGTCGCCGGAGTCGAAGCTGTTGCGGTCGAGCGACTTGCTGCGCAGCAGGTCGGCGCCCGCGTGCCAGAACGACGGCGACTGGCCGAGGGCGGTGGTCGCGAGCGAGACGGTGTTCATGCGCACCCGCGCGGCCATCGGCGTGCCCTGCGGCAGCTTCAGGGTCAGCGCGTCCCACAGCGTCTCGTTGTCGTGCGCGTCGACGTAGCTGATCACCTCGTCGGGCTGGTCGGCGTAGCCGGCCGGCTGGCCGTTGTAGTCGACCTGGTCGCCCCGGACGACGGCACCGGACGACGAGCGGAACGTGTACGCCCGCAGGTTCCCGGCCATCCCGAGCTCGACCAGGTCGGTGGCGTGGGCGAGCGTCGCGGCCTGCTGCGCCGCGTCGCCGTTCGCCGGCGCGCCGTTTGGGTCGCCCGCCAGGCCCGAGCCGATGCCCTGGATCCGCGGGTCGTCGTCGAACGGCCCACCGCCGCGCACCGCGTCGCGCAGCCGGTCGCTGAACGTGCCGATGCCGGTGCCGCCGAGCTGGCCCTGCGTGGCCTGGTAGAACCGCGCGTTGTCGGCCACCTCGCCGAAGTTCCAGCCCTCGCCGTACAGGTAGATCGAGCGCCCGTCGACGCCGTCGCGGCGCAGCGTCAGCTGGTCGAGGGCGTGCCGCACCGCCAGCATGTTGTCGCGCGAGGCGTGGCCCATGAGGTCGAAGCGGAACCCGTCGACCTTGTAGGCCCGCGCCCAGGTGACCACCGAGTCGACCATGAGCTTCTGCGCCATGGCGTGCTCGGTCGCGACGTTCTGGCAGCAGGTCGAGGTCTCGACCGCACCGCTCGTCGGGTTCAGCCGCTGGTAGTAGCCCGGCACCACCTTGTCGAGCACCGAGGTGTCGGCCTGACCGGACGCGGACGTGTGGTTGTAGACCTGGTCGAGGACGACGCGCAGCCCGTCGGCGTGCAGCGCGCCGACCATGGTGCGGAACTCCTTGACGCGCGCGCCGCCCTCGGGGTCGGTCGCGTAGGAGCCCTCGGGCGCCAGGTAGTGGTACGGGTCGTAGCCCCAGTTGTAGCCGTCGTCCTTCGCGACGGCGCTGACGCAGGCCTGCTGCTGCTCCGAGCTCGGCGGCAGCGCGCCGAGGTCGCAGTCCGGCGTCTTCTGCGTGCTGCGGCGCTCCTCGATGCTGCTGATGTCGAACGTCGGCAGCAGGTGCACGGTGTTCAGCCCGGCCTTCGCCAGCGCCTTGAGGTGCTTGGTGCCGTCGCCGTCGTCCGCGAAGGCGAGGTACGTGCCCCGGTGGGCCGCGGGCACGGTCTTGTCGCCGATCGAGAAGTCTCGGACGTGCAGCTCGTAGATCGAGGTGTCGACGTCCTGCGCCAGACGGGGCGAGGGCGTGCTCTCCCACTGCCGCGGGCGCAGCGCGGACGACGACAGGTCGACCGCCACCGACCGGGTCGAGCCCGTGGTGAGCGCGACCGAGTACGGGTCGGTCACCTGGTTGTGCTCGACCTCCAGCGTCGACGGCGCGTAGACCGCGACGTCGTAGAGGTACTGCGCGCCGGCCAGCGAGCTGCTGCCCGGCACCGTCCACACGCCGTCGGAGGAGCGCCGCGCCTGGATCCGTTGCGGCGCAGCGGATTCGTGCCCGGCACGCCAGGCCAGCAGGTCGACGTCCTGCGCGGTCGGCGCCCACAGCGCGAACGACGGCGAGCGGCCGTGCCAGGCCACGCCGAGGTCGGCGCGCTGCGCGCCGCGGTACAGGTCGTCGACGACGCCGGGGATCTGCACCCCGGTGGCGTCGGTCAGCCGGCCCAGCGAGTCGTACTGGGCCACCGCCACCTGACCGCGCAGGATCTCGCGGGCACGGTCGGCCGTGCGGCGGTCGAGCCGCAGCGCGAGGTAGCCCGCCAGCTGCGGGTACTTCGCCGTGACCGACGCGGGCAGCCCGGCCGGGTCGTAGCGCAGCGGCGCGGACGAGCCACCGGTCACGGCCTCGTCGTCGACGGCGAGCCCGCCGCTGGCCGACCAGTGCAGCCGCCAGCGCAGGGTCTCGGGCTTCGTCCCCGCCGGGATCCCGTTGGCGGGCCACGCGATCACGTCGCGAGCGACCCAGTGCGCCTTGGCCTTCGTCAGGTCAGGAGCAGCGCCCGCGCGTGACGTCGACACCGTCAGCACGTGAGTGGCCAGGACGTACGAGAACGTCGTGACGACGCCCTCCCCCGGCACCGTGAACGCGATGTTCGCGCCGCCCGGAGCCCCGCCGGCGCCGTAGTTCTCGTCCCAGCTCAGGCCGTGAGCCACCTTCACCTCGTAGCTGCCGGCGGGGATCTGGTCGGTGCGCCAGGTCAGCACGCCGTCGCCGTCCGGGTCCTGCAGCCACGGCCGCATGCAGTCCGCCGCCCAGTCGGCCGAGCAGCCGAGCTCGGACTGGAACGAGCCCGGCGCGGTGACGATCGGCCCCTGCGCGTCCGACGTCACGTAGTGCGTGGAGTGGTCGTAGTAGAACGACACCGGTCCTGCAGGCGCGGTGTACTCGATGTTCGGCCCGTCCTTCACCGCGCCGGCGCCGTAGTTCTCGGTCCACGACTTGTCGATCGCGGCCTTGTACGCGTAGGCGGCCGGGGGCAGCGTGTACGTGCCCTTCCAGATGCCGTCGTTGGCGTCCAGCGTCAGCTGCGAGACGTCGCACGTCTCCGACCAGTCCCCGGCGCAACCCATCTCGGAGTTGTGGCTGCCCGGCACGCCCACGGTCGTGGGCTGGGTGACCGGCCCGACGCCTCCGCCACCACCGCCGCCGGCCGGTGCCGGGTCGCCGACGACGCCGTAGGTCGAGGTCGCGGAGTAGTTGCCGCTGCTGTCCTTCAGCACCGCGCGGTACTCGAGCATCGTGCCCTTGGCCATGCCGGTGGTGTCCTGGAAGACGCGGTACGGCGCGTTGTCGTCCGTGCCCAGGCGCTTCCAGGACGTCGTCCCCACCGGGCGGTAGGCGAAGGTGACCTCGGCGAGCGCGTTCTCGGGCACCGCGACGCCGATCTCGGCGCGGCCGCCGACGACGCCGCCGGGCTGCGGCGACGACGGGAAGACCGCCGGCGCCGACCGGCGGTGGTCGACCGGCCGCGTGGCCTTCCACACCGCCACCGACAGCGGCGGCACGGTGATCGACGTCCGGCCCTCGCGGTCGGTGCGCAGCGTCGTGCGGCTGCCGAGCAGTGGCGTCAGGCGGCCGTGCTCGGAGAACGTCGCGACGTCGACCGTCTTGGCGGTCGTCGCGTTGTTCGCGGCCACCAGGTACTCGACCTCGCTCTTGCGGTCGACCCGGCTGAACGCGTAGATCCCCGCGGACGAGGACGCGTACCGGTGCACCTGGGTGCCGTCCGCGAGCGCCGGGTTCGCCTGCCGCAACGCGGCGACCTGCGAGATCGCCCGGTACATCGGCGAGCCGGTCAGGAAGCGGTCCTTGCTGCCCTTCTCCCCGCCGATCACCACCGGGTCGTCGTTGTACTCGGCGACCTGGCTGGCGAACATGTCCTGCCGGGCGGACTGGTCGTTGCCGCCGCCCGCGCCGGTGAAGCCCTGCTCGTCGCCGTAGTACACGACCGGCTGGCCGCGGGTGAGGTACATCAGCTGGTGGGCCATGGTGTCGCGCCGCAGCAGCTCGTCCTGACCGGTGATCCCGGCGGCCATGAGGAAGTAGCCGATGCGGCCCATGTCGTGGTTGCCGAGGAACGTCGGCAGCTCGTAGGCGTTGGAGTCGGTGTCGGTGTAGTAGTCGTCGTCGGCGAACAGGTCGCGCAGGCCGGTGGTCTTCAGGCCCGTGGCGAAGTCCTTGGCCGCGGCCTGGAAGCCGAAGTCGAGCGTCGAGGGCAGCCGGCCGGTGGTCGTGTACTGCGACATGAAGGACGGCCGCGCGTCGTAGACCTCGCCGAACATGAAGAAGTCGTCGTTGCCGTCGGCCTTGGCGCGCGCCAGCATCGCCGGCGAGAAGGACTGCCAGAACTCCATGTTGACGTGCTTGACGGTGTCGATGCGGAAGCCGTCGATGCCGAAGTCGACCCACTTCTCGTAGATCTTCGTCATGCCGGCGAGCACCGCCGGCTGCTCGGTGAACAGGTCGTCGAGCCCGACGAAGTCGCCGTACTCGGCGCTCTCGCCGGCGAACGTGGAGTCACCGCGGTTGTGGTACTTCAGCGGGTCGTTCAGCCAGGCCGGCACCTTGACCGTCTTGTCGGCCTCGCTGCGGAAGACCGGCGTGCGCGGGAAGGACTGGGCGTCCAGCGTCGGGAAGCTGTCGGTGCCCGCGTACTTCTTGTCGTCGAACACCACGCCGTCGGCGTCCTTGTACGGCGCGTCGGTCTTGCTGACGTAGCTGTACTGCTGCTGGGTGTTGTCGATGACGTCCGCGGTGTGGTTGGTGATGATGTCGAAGAAGACCTTCATGCCCTTGCCGTGCGCGGTGTCGATGAGCTTCTTCAGGTCGGCGTTGGTGCCCAGGTGCGGGTCGACCTGGGTGAAGTCGGTGATCCAGTAGCCGTGGTAGCCGGCGCTGGCGTCCGAGCCGGTGCCCTGCACCGGGCGGTTCTTGAACGACGGCGTGAGCCAGATCGCCGTCGTCCCGAGGCCCTTGATGTAGTCCAGCCGGCTGGTCAGGCCCTTGAGGTCGCCGCCGTGGTAGAAGCCCTTGGCCGTGGGGTCCAGACCCGTCTCGAGCCGGCCACCGGTCAGACCGCCCGCGTCGTTGGCGGTGCTGCCGTTGGCGAACCGGTCGGCCATCACGAAGTAGAAGCGCTCGCGGGTCAGCGGCTGGCGCAGGCTCGGGGCGGCCAGCGCTCGGTCGGAGGCCGTGACCTTGCCCGGCAGGTCGGTCGGGGCGACGCCCACGCGATGGGTGCTGTGGTCGTAGCTGAACTCGAGCGTGGCCGGGCCGGCCAGCACGAGCGGGATGTTCGCCGAGCCGCCGTCCTGCCCGTAGCTCTCGTCCCACGAGTCGTTCAGCGCGACCTTGAGCTCGTAGCTGCCGGCGGGCACCCGGAAGCGCCCGACGAACGTCGGCGAGTCCCCCACCCGGGTCAGGTGCGTCGCGGCGCACCCCGGCTGCCAGTCCTCGGGGCACCCGAGCTCGCTCTGCAGCGAGCCCGCGAGCGTGACGGACGACGGCACCGGCGTCTCGGCGGCCCGCGCGACGGGAGCGGGGAGCACCCCCACGAGCGCCGCCGTCAGGGCCAGCACGGTGGTCGCGACCAGCGCGCGCAACCGGGCCGGGTGGCGGTGGACGGAGGCGGGCGGTGCGGGCGGTGCGGGCGTTGCGGTCATGGCGCGCTCCCAGCAGGGCGGACGACGTCGTCCGCGGTGTCCGATCTGGCCTGGCTCAGCCTGGTTCGGACCTTAGACCGCGCTGGCAGCGGGGTGGAAGACCCCTGCAGCAACTTTCTGCAAGATCTTTCAGCGGCGCTCGCGCCGGGCCGGGCGTTCGCCGTGCAGCCACGCCTCCCGCAGCACCAGCGGCTCGGGCATCAGGTGCATGGACGTCGACGGGCGGCCCAGCAGCACGCCGAGCAGCAGCAGCCAGCCGGCCAGCATCGCGGTGGCCACGAGGTACCACCACGGCACGGCGTAGGCGAGCGAGGCCAGCGCGTCGACCGCCACGCCCACCGCGACGAAGACCGCCACCCAGCGCACCTCACTCACCCGGCGCAGCACGCCGGCGACCATGGCGGCCAGCAGGGCGACCGCGCACACGTCGACCAGCGAGCTCCACTGGCCCGGCGTCCGCAGCGCCGCGGTCACCCACCCGGCGTCGGTGGTCATGTCGAGCCCGTGCGACCTGCCGAACGCGCCCTGGAACGCCGACCACTGGGTGCCGACCATCCAGACCCGCAGCGCCGCGAGGGCCGCCACCGGCACGAGCAGGACGACGGCGGAGCGCAGCGCATCCGGTGCCGTGTCCCAGGCACCGTCCGCGGGCGGGACCTCGAGGTCCCTGACGTCGATCACCGGCCTCCAGACCGACGGCCGCGACAGGCCCCGGGAGGTTCCTCCGGCCCGTGCGACCGCCGTCCCTCGCGACCCTAGGCGGCGCCCGGTCGCCCCGTCAGCGGTCGTGACCCAACCGGGCCCCAACTCGTGACCGAACGGAAACCTGCGCTCAGCGGCCGGCCAGCCGCGCGTCGCGCCGCTCCTGCGGGTCGCCGATCACGGGCGAGAGCCACAGCAGCAGGATCACCGCGGCCGACAGCGCCACGACGCCGAGCGCCATCGCGATGTCCCACCACGGGGCGGGCACGGCGATGTAGGCCAAGGTGTTGAGGCCGGCGACGGCACTCAGCACCACGGCGGCGTTGCGCGCCCACGGCGCGCCCTGGGTGACCGGCCGCACCAGCACGGCCACCAGCAGCGCGCACAGCAGGCTGAACAGCGCAGCGTTCAGGTGCCCCGGCGCCTCGCGCTTGGCGATCTCCTGGCCCAGGAAGCTCGTCATGTCCAGGTGCCGCGACTCGCCGTAGGCCTGCACGAACGCCGCCCGCTGCGCCTGGCTCAGCACCACCCGCACCGCGCCCACGGCGACCGTGACGAGCAGCAGCACCCGCACCAGCCGGGCCCGCCGGTGCATCTCCAACGACGCCGCCCACGTGCGCAGCCCCTGCCACCCGCCGTCCATCACCGTCTCCGTCCTGTCCGTGCTCGTCGCTCGTGCCGTCGTCGCTCGTGCTGTCATCGCTCGCGCACCACGCGGGCCTCGTCCCACACCGGTTCGGGCGCCTCGTAGACCGTGCCGTCGGCACCGAAGACCAGGAAGCGGTCGAAGCCGCGCGAGAACCACCGGTCGTGCGTCACCGCCAGCACCGTGCCGTCGAACGCCGCGAGCCCGTCCTCGAGCGCCTCGGCCGAGTGCAGGTCGAGGTTGTCGGTGGGCTCGTCCAGCAGCAGCAGCGTGGCGCCGCTGAGCTCGAGCAGCAGGATCTGGAAGCGCGCCTGCTGACCGCCGCTGAGCGTCTCGAAGACCTGCTCGCCCGAGCGGGCCAGCTCGTAGCGGTCGAGCGCGCGGGCCGCCTGCTCGCGCGGCAGCCCGTCGCGGTGCTCGTCGCCGCGGTGCAGGATCTCGAGCAGGGTGCGGCCGAGCAGCAGGGGGTGCTCGTGGGTCTGCGCGAACCACCCCGGCCGCACGCGGGCGCCCAGGCGGGCCCGGCCGGCGTGAAGCACCGGCGCGATGACGACGTCGTCGACCGGCCGGTGCTCGGCGTCGGGGTCGCTGCCGCCGGCCGCGAGCAGCCGCAGGAAGTGCGACTTGCCCGAGCCGTTGGAGCCCAGCACCGCCACGCGCTCGCCGTACCAGACCTCGAGGTCGAAGGGCTGCATCAGGCCGGTGAGCTCGAGCTGCTCGCAGACCACCGCGCGCTTGCCCGTGCGCCCGCCCTGCAGCCGCATCCGCACGTCCTGCTTCATCGGCAGCGCCTCGGGCGGCCCGGCGTCGACGAACCGCTCCAGCCGCTTCTCGGCGGCGTGGTACTGGCTCGACATGTCGCTGTTGTAGGCCGCCTTGGTCTTGTAGTACTGCACGAGGTCCTTGAGCTTCTGGTGCTCCTCGTCCCAGCGGCGGCGCAGCTCCTCGAGCCGGGCCATCCGCTCGCGCCGCGCGTCGTGGTAGGTCGAGAAGCGGCCCGGGTGCACCCACACGGTGCTTCCCGCGGCTCCCGGCTCGAGCGTGGCGATGCGGTCGGCGGCCTGCTCGAGCAGCTCGCGGTCGTGGCTGACGAGCAGCACGGTCTTGGGCGTCTCGCGCAGCCGGGCCTCCAGCCAGCGCTTGCCCGGGACGTCGAGGTAGTTGTCGGGCTCATCGAGCAGCAGCACCTCGTCCGGTCCGCGCAGCAGCGCCTCGAGCACCAGGCGCTTCTGCTCGCCGCCGCTCAGCGTGCGCACCTCGCGCCACTGCGCCCGCTCGAACGGGACGCCGAGCGCCGCGACGGTGCAGACGTCCCACAGCGTCTCGGCCTCGTAGCCGCCCGCGTCGGCCCAGTCGCTGAGGGTCTGGGCGTAGCGCATCTGCACGCGCTCGTCGTCGGACTCCATCATCGCCAGCTCGGCGGCGTCGAGCGCCGCGGCGGCCGTGCGCACCCGCGGCGGGGCCACGGTGAGCAGCAGGTCGCGCACGGTCGAGGTGTCGCGCACCTGCCCGACGAACTGGCGCATGACGCCGAGCCCGCCGCTGCGGGTGATGGCGCCGCCGTGCGCGTCGAGGTCACCGGCGATGATGCGCAGCAGCGTGGTCTTGCCGGTGCCGTTCGGGCCGATCAGCGCCACCGTCGCGCCGTCGCCGACCCGGAACGAGACGTCGTCGAGCAGCGGACGGCCGTCCGCGAGGTGATAGCTGACGCTGTTGACGTCGACGTGTCCCACGAGCCACCAGTCTGGCCGAGCGCACCGACACCCGGCACCTGATTTCCCGGGTGGGTGCCGCGCGCTCAGGGCCTGCTCAGGCGCGACGGCGGGTCGCCCACCACCGGCTCGTGCCCGGCCGGCTCGGTCCACAGGCTGCCCAGGCCGCCGGTCAGGTCGGGCAGCCGCTGCTCCAGGTCGTGGACGTGCTCGGTCGCGATCGTGCCGGTGACCCGGCTGCGCGCCAGCCCCACCTCGGTGGGCACCGGCGTCGCGCCGAGGGCCACCAGCCGCGCGAGCACCGCGGTGAGCGCGGACGACGGCAGGTCGACCTCGAACCGGCTGACCGGGGCGCACACCACCGTGCCCGCCGCGGCGAGCGCCTGGCGGAAGGCGGACGTCGTCAGCCGCCGGTACTCCCCCGCGGACGGCGTCGGGGCGCTGAAGCGCGCGTGCGTCACCACCACCAAGCCCTCCTCGAGCCGCCAGCCGCACCGCCCCTCGCGCAGCTCGACCGCCAGCTGCTCCTCGACCGCGACGTGGAACGAGGGCAGCAGGTAGCCCCGCTCGACCCCCTCGCCCAGGCGGTACGAGACGCCGCCACCCGACGTCCCGGGCTCGAGGCGCAGCCCCAGGGAGGCGTTGCCCAGGCTGGTGCGGTCGAACCCCTCGCCCGTGCCGGTCACCCTCTCGACGTGCACGACCCGGGTCGGCAGGAAGTCGGCGACGACGCCGTGGTCGGCGAGCAGCCGGGCGGCCAGCACCTCCTTCTGCACCTCGCCGTACAGGCTCACCGTCACCTCGTGGTCGAGCCCGTCGAGGCGGGCGTCGATCAGCGGGTCCTGCTCCGAGAGCTGCTGCAGCGCCTGGAAGAGCGCGATCCGCTGCTCGTCGTCGCGAGCTCGCACCACCGACTCCAGCCCCGGCGCCGCGAAGTGCCGGCCGCCGCGGGCGGGGTCCCACCGGCCGAGCTGGTCGCCGACCGCGACGTCGGCCAGGCCCTGCACGCGCGCGATCTCGCCGGCGCGCGCGGGGCGGTCGACGGTGACGGCCGCGTGGTCGAACGTCGCGACCTCCATCACCCGCGCCTCGTGCTCGGACGTCGTCCCGCCGGGTCCGCGGCGGTGCACCACGACGTGATCGCGCGCGGCCAGCGTGCCGGCGTGCAGCCGCAGGTACGCCACGCGGTGCCCGGCCGCATCACGCTCGATGCTGAACACGCTGGCGTGCAACGGGTCTGCGGCCCGCCCCGGGGTGACGGGCAGGTAGCGCGGCAGGCTGGCGAGCAGCTCGTCGACGCCGGTGCCGACGAGGGCGGCCCCCATGAGCACCGGGTGCACGTCGCCCGTCCGCGACCGCTCGGCCAGGGCTGAGAGCAGCTGGTCGCGCGTCGGCGGCTGCGTGCCGTCGACGTACTGCCGCAGCAGGTCCTCGTCGAACGGGGCCAGCCGGTCGACCAGCTCGTCGTCGAGCGCCGGGTCGTCGCGCCACCGCACGGACGCCGTCCGCGACCCGACGTCGTGCGCCGCCACCAGAGCGACGGCATCGCCCGTCAGGGCCTCGCGCAGCGCCTCGACCGCGGCCTGCGGGTCGGCGCCGGCACGGTCGATCTTGTTGACCAGCACCACGAACGGGATGCGCAGGCTCTCGAGCACCCGCACCAGCACCCGGGTCTGCGGCTGCACGCCCTCGACGGCCGACACCACGAGCACCGCGCCGTCGAGCACCGCGAGCGCGCGCTCGACCTCGGCGACGAAGTCGGAGTGGCCCGGGGTGTCGACGAGGTTGACCGTGACGTCGTCGCCCGGCGGCGCGGGCAGCGTGAAGGTCGCGACCGCGGTGCGGATCGTGATGCCGCGCTGGCGCTCGATGGCGTCGGCGTCGGTGGTGGTGTCGCCGTGGTCGACACGGCCGAGATGGTCGGTGACCCCCGTCGCGTGGAGCAGACGTTCGGTCAGCGTGGTCTTACCGGCGTCGACGTGGGCGACGACGCCGAGGTTCAGGACGGGCACGGGCGGCTTCCTCGGGCTGGACGACAGGGGGTGCGATCCATCCGTCGGTGCGGCGCATCCTCGGGTCTCCGTCCTCGGTCGTCGTGCGGCCCGCCCGCCGTGGCCCGGCGCGCGCCTCGACGCTAGGGCGCGGGCCACCGCCGCGACCACCGGTTATTCGTGGCTCAGGGCAGGGTGCGGACGGCGCGCGCGGCCTTCGCGCGCTCGGCCAGCTGGTCGTCCGGCGGGTAGACGACCTCCTCGAGCGAGAGCCCGTGCGGGGCCATGACGACCACGCCGGGGTCGCGCTCGCCCGCCGCCAGCACCTGCGCCGGCCAGCCGACCGGACGACGTCCCTGCCCGACCGGCAGCACGGCCCCCACCAGCGAGCGCACCATCGAGTGGCAGAAGGCGTCCGCCTCGACCCGCGCCTCGAGCACGCCGTCGTCGTCGCGCCGCCACCCGTAGGCCAGCAGCGTGCGCACCGTGGTGGCGCCCTCGCGCTTCTTGCAGAACGCCGCGAAGTCGGCCAGCCCCACGAGCCGCCCCGCCGCGTCGTCCATGGCCGCCGCGTCGAGCGCGCCCTTGACCACGACGGTGTCGCGCCGGCGCAGCGGGTCGAGCTGCCCGGGCCGGTCGCACAGCCGGTACCGGTAGCGCCGGCGCACCGCGGCGAACCGCGCGTCGAACCCGGGCGGCGCCACGACGGCCGAGCGCACGACGACGTCGGGGGGCAGGACGCCGGCCAGCCGGGTCACGGCGGCGTCCTGCGGTGCGCGGTCGGAGCGCCCGGGCAGCGCCGCCCAGGCCAGCGGGTCGACGTCCGCGTGCACGACCTGGCCGCGCGCGTGCACGCCCGCGTCGGTGCGGCCGGCCACCACCAGGCGCACCGGGGCAGGTGCCCGCAGCACCTGGGTCAGGGCGGCCGAGAGCACGTCCTCGACCGTGCGCAGCCCGGGCTGGGCAGCCCACCCCGAGAAGTCGGTGCCGTCGTAGGCGAGGTCCAGCCGCAGCCGCAGGGGCGCGGGGTCGCCGCCGGGCTCGGTCATGGGCGAAAGGCTAGTGGGCGCGGCACGCGCAGAGCCCGACACCGCGGTGCGGTGACGGGCTCTGCGGCCGTGCGGGTGCAGCGGGTGCTGCGAGGTGGACGAGCTCAGCTGTCCGAGGAGCCCGGGGCGACGAAGCCCGCGGCCTCGGCGGCCTCGGCGGTGGCGAACCACACCTCGGCGACCGTCTGCTCGTACCACTGCGACTCGGGCGTGTGGTACTTCATCGAGTCCTTGTTGCCCTTGATCGCGTAGCCCTCGGGCGCCTCGTCACCGTCGACGGGGGCGTGCGAGCCCTCGCCGTACGGGTGGTCGGCCGACCAGCTGGTCGGCTCGAAGCCGGCCTTCTCGGCGTCCTCGGCGGTGGCGAACCACACCTCGGCGTCGGTGCGGTCGTAGTGCGGGCTGTCGGGCACGTGGTACTTCATCGAGTCCTTGTTGCCCTTGATGGTGAAGCCCTCGGGCGCCGAGCCGTCGGCCAGCGGGGCGGCGGAGCCCGCACCGTACGGCGCCTCGGTGTCCTGGACCTCAACCGTGTCCTGGACGTCGTCCTGGACGTCGGCGACCGGGGCCGCCGCGGCCTTCTTGGCCGTCTTCTTGGCAGCGGACTTCTTGGCGGCGCGCTTCGTGGCGCCCTCCGCCTCCTTGACCGTGGCCTGCTTGGCCGAGAGCGGCTCGCGCACCAGCTCGATCACGGCCATGGGGGCGTTGTCGCCCTTGCGCGGCGCGATCTTGGTGATGCGGGTGTAGCCGCCCTGGCGGTCGGCGACGTCGGGCGCGATCTCGGTGAAGAGACGGTGCACGACGCTCTTGTCGCGGATGACCGCGAGGACCCGGCGACGGGCGTGCAGGTCGCCGCGCTTGGCGAACGTCACCAGGCGCTCGGCCAGCGGACGCAGCCGCTTGGCCTTGGCCTGGGTGGTGGTGATGCGGTCGTGCTCGAACAGCGCCTGGGCCAGGTTGGCCAGGATGAGCCGCTCGTGCGCCGGGCCGCCGCCGAGGCGCGGGCCCTTCGTGGGCGTGGGCATGGTGGGGAACTCCTACCGGTCGGTCAGCTGTCGGGTCAGGTGGCTCAGTACTGCTCGTCCTCGGCGTACGCGGCGTCGTCGTCCGCGCCGTACGCCTCGACAGCAGCGGCCGGGTCGAACCCGGGCGGGCTGTCCTTGAGCTGCAGCCCCATGCCGACGAGCTTGGCCTTGACCTCGTCGATCGACTTGGCGCCGAAGTTGCGGATGTCGAGCAGGTCGGCCTCGCTGCGGCCCACGAGCTCACCCACGGTGTGGATGCCCTCGCGCTTGAGGCAGTTGTAGGAGCGGACCGTCAGGTCGAGCTCCTCGATCGGCAGCGCGAGGTCGGCCGCGAGCGCGGCGTCGGTCGGCGACGGGCCCATGTCGATGCCCTCGGCCTCGACGTTGAGCTCGCGGGCCAGGCCGAACAGCTCGACGAGCGTCTTGCCGGCCGAGGCCATGGCGTCGCGCGGCGAGATGCTGGCCTTGGACTCGACGTCGACCACGAGGCGGTCGAAGTCGGTGCGCTGCTCGACGCGGGTGGCCTCGACCTTGTAGGTGACCTTGAGCACCGGCGAGTAGATCGAGTCGACCGGGATGCGGCCGATCTCGGCGTCGCCGGACTTGTTCTGCTGCGCCGAGACGTAGCCGCGGCCGCGCTCGACCGTGAGCTCCATCTCGAGCTTGCCCTTGGCGTTCAGCGTGGCCAGGTGCAGGTCGGGGTTGACGATCTCGACGCCGGCCGGGGGCGCGATGTCGGCGGCGGTGACCGCGCCGGGGCCCTGCTTGCGCAGGTACATCACGACGGGCTCGTCGTGCTCGCTGGAGACCACGAGCGACTTGACGTTGAGGATCAGCTCGGTGACGTCCTCCTTGACCCCGGGGATCGTGGAGAACTCGTGCAGCACGCCGTCGATGCGGATGCTGGTGACCGCCGCGCCCGGGATGGACGAGAGCAGCGTGCGGCGCAGGGAGTTGCCGAGGGTGTAGCCGAAGCCGGGCTCGAGGGGCTCGATGACGAACCGCGAGCGGACGTCGTCGACCTTCTCCTCGGTCAGCTGGGGGCGCTGGGCGATGAGCACTTCGGGTTTTCCTTCCCACGGGTGTCCGCCATATGACACCTCGCGACCGTGCGCTCCCGGCCGGGCTCTGTCCCCCGCCCGGGAGTGGCCGGACGTCGGCCCGTGCCGCCGAGGCGGTCGGGCCGACGTCCGTCCGTGTTCAGTTCTTGGAGTAGAGCTCGACGATCAGCTGCTCCTGGACCGGCGTGTCGATGACCTGCCGGGCCGGGAGCGAGTGCACGAGGATGCGCATCTGCGTCGGGATCGACTCGAGCCACGCCGGGACCGTGCGCTCGCCGGCCGTCTCGCGGGCGATGATGAACGGCGTCATCTCGTGCGAGCGCTCGCGGACCGCGACGATGTCCTTCTCGCGCACCCGGTACGACGGGATGTCGACCTTGACGCCGTTGACCGTCAGGTGGCCGTGACGCACCAGCTGGCGGGCGGCGTCGCGCGACGGCGCGAAGCCGGCGCGGTACACGACGTTGTCGAGGCGGGACTCGAGGATGCGCAGCAGGTTCTCACCGGTCTTGCCGGTCTGCCGGTGCGCCTCCTCGTAGTAGCCGCGGAACTGCTTCTCCAGCACGCCGTAGATGCGCGCGGCCTTCTGCTTCTCGCGCATCTGCAGGAGGTACTCGGACTCCTTGGTGCGCGCGCGGCCGTGCATGCCCGGCGGGTAGGGGCGGATCTCGATGGGGCACTTGGGGCCGTCGCACTTGGAGCCCTTGAGGAAGAGCTTCATCTTCTCGCGACGGCAGCGCTTGCAGTCTGCGCCGGTGTAACGCGCCATGTGGCTGGTTCTCCTTGGATGAAGGCGCTGGTGGGTCTAGGGGGTGCGGCGCAGCTCAGACGCGGCGGCGCTTGGGGGG